>NZ_BCBG01000002.1:0-96935 GCF_001320485.1 Pseudomonas sp. NBRC 111130 | reverse complement strand
CAGGGGCATGGCGATATTTCTCGGTGGGCGCTGATGCCGCTCCACCGGTCTCCAGTCATGCACCAAGGCGGATCCTGTTGGCGGTACAGGAGTAACTGGCCCGAAACAGATGTGGGAGCGGGCTTGCCCGCGATGCGCCGCGCGGGCGGCGCTCGATCTCACAGGCGCTGAAGCTTTCAAGGCATGCACTCAGCCGACATCGATCAATCATCAACCATCCCCATTCCTTTCCCCAAATGCTACGGTGTCCCCATCCTCCTCAGGCCCTTCAAGGACCCACCCATGGACCCGATCACCGTTCTCGCCACTCGCCTTGGCGAACACCTGCGCCGCTTCAGCGCGCAAGTGACCACCGCCGAATCCTGCACCGGCGGTGGCATTGCCGAGGCCATCACCCGTATACCTGGCAGCTCGGCCTGGTTCGAGGTCGGTTACGTGACCTATTCCAATGCCCAGAAAACCCGCCTGCTGAATGTGCCCGAGGCGCTGTTCGCCGAGGTTGGCGCGGTCAGCCAGGAGGTGGTCGAGGCCATGGCCCGCGGTGCCCAGGCCGCCAGCGGTGCACGCTTTGCCGTGGCGGTCAGCGGCGTGGCCGGGCCGGACGGCGGTTCGCCGGCCAAACCGGTGGGGACCGTGTGGCTCGCCTGGGCCGATGGTAGCCATGTCAGCAGCGAGCGCCGGCACTTCGACGGTGACCGCGAAGCGGTGCGCCGACAGACGGTGATCGCTGCGTTAGACGGCTTGTTACAGCTTGGTGCCGAGTAAATCGACGACAGGGGTTTGCGCGCGCGCTTGCCTGTGGAATAATACTGGCTACTTATACAGGTATTCCGGCCGTCAGGGCCACGTCGAACACGTGAGGATTTCAATGGACGACAACAAGAAGCGCGCCTTGGCTGCGGCCCTGGGTCAAATCGAACGCCAATTCGGCAAAGGCGCAGTCATGCGCATGGGCGACCACGAGCGCCAAGGCATCCCGGCCATTTCCACCGGCTCCCTGGGCCTGGACATCGCGCTCGGCATCGGCGGTCTGCCAAAAGGCCGTATCGTCGAAATCTACGGCCCGGAGTCCTCGGGTAAAACCACGCTGACCCTGTCGGTCATCGCCGAAGCCCAGAAGAACGGCGCAACCTGTGCCTTCGTCGACGCCGAACACGCCCTTGACCCTGAATACGCCGGCAAGCTGGGCGTCAACGTTGATGACCTGCTGGTCTCGCAGCCGGACACCGGCGAACAGGCCCTGGAAATCACCGACATGCTGGTGCGCTCCAATGCCGTTGACGTGATCATCGTCGACTCCGTGGCTGCATTGGTGCCGAAGGCCGAGATCGAAGGCGAAATGGGCGACATGCACGTCGGCCTGCAGGCCCGTCTGATGTCCCAGGCGCTGCGCAAGATCACCGGTAACATCAAGAACGCCAACTGCCTGGTCATCTTCATTAACCAGATCCGTATGAAGATCGGCGTGATGTTCGGTAGCCCGGAAACCACCACCGGTGGTAACGCCCTGAAGTTCTACGCCTCGGTGCGCCTGGACATTCGTCGCACCGGCGCGGTCAAGGAAGGCGATGAAGTGGTCGGTAGCGAAACCCGCGTCAAGATCGTCAAGAACAAGGTCTCGCCTCCGTTCCGTCAGGCCGAGTTCCAGATCCTGTACGGCAAGGGTATCTATCGCAACGGCGAGATCATCGACCTGGGTGTTTCCCAAGGCCTGGTAGAGAAGTCCGGTGCCTGGTACGCCTACCAAGGCAACAAGATCGGCCAGGGCAAGGCTAACGCGGCCAAGTACCTGGCAGAGAACCCGGCCATTGGTGCCGAAATCGAGAAGCAGATTCGCGAGAAGCTGCTCAAGGCCGGTGCCGTTGCCGAAGCTGGTAAGGCTGCTGCCGCTGAAGCCGATGCCGACGACATGGCTGACGCCGACGCCGGTTATTGATAGCAGCTGGTATGTCCGCCGTACTCGACACCCCCGTTGCCGTCAGGCGGACAGCCATGGACCTGCTCGCACGCCGCGAGCATGGTCGCTTCGAGCTGACACGCAAGTTGCGTCAGCGCGGTGCCCCGGATGAACTGATCGAGCCCGCGCTCGATCGGCTCGCCGAAGAAGGGCTGCTTAGCGAAGCCCGTTACCTCGAGAGTTTCATCCGATACCGTTCAGGTGCCGGTTATGGCCCTGCGCGTATTCGCGAAGAGCTTGGCCAGCGCGGGCTGAACCGCAGTGATATCGAGCAGGCCCTGCGTGAAAGCGAAGTGGATTGGGCGGCACTGTTGCGAGACACCTGGCAGCGCAAATTCGCTGGGCAACGCCCCCAGGATCCCCGAACTCGTGCCCAGCAGACCCGGTTTCTTGCTTACCGCGGTTTCCCCATGGACATGATCGGCAGACTGCTCAGCGGCCGGGATCTGGATGATTACTAGTCAAATGGCCTCATCGCCGGTACGCCGGCGATGAGGCCATTTTGCTTTGTCCCGCAATTGCTCTTCAGCTGACCTTCAACGCTTCCCGAGCCCGCTGGGTGGTATGCATTGGCTCCGGCTTGGCCCAGTTTTCCGGCAAGTTGATGAAGTCGACCAATTCGCGCAGTCGTCCCTGATCACGCCCGTTGAAGGCAAACGTCAGTCGCGTCAGATGGCTGAAGTTGCCCACCTCGTGTTCGGCACCGCTGTCGGCGTGCTGGTGGTAACGGCCACTCAGGCGCAGGTCGGCAAACCCCTCCTGTATGTCATGCAGTGCAGCCTCGCTGAGCCGATGGTGCATGCGGATCACGAACTGGTTTTTCAGCCAGCGGCTGGAGTGGTAGTTACTGTAGAACTGGTTGATTTCTTCCACCGCCTCATCGGCACTGTGCACCAGGCGCAGCAGCTTCAGGTCACTGGGCAGGATGTAGCGGTTTTCTTCGAGCTGACGGCTGATGAACGCCAGGCAGTCCTGCCAGAACGTACCGCCCGGTGAGTCCAGCAGTACCACCGGCACCAATGGGCTTTTGCCGGTCTGGATCAGCGTCAATACTTCTAGCGCTTCATCCAGGGTGCCGAAGCCGCCGGGGCAGAGCACCAGTGCATCGGCTTCCTTGACGAAGAACAACTTGCGAATAAAGAAGAAGTGGAAGGGCAGTAGCTTGTCGGTGCCATCCACCGTGGGATTGGCGTGTTGCTCGAAGGGCAGGGTGATGTTGAAACCCAGGCTATGGTCACTGCCGGCACCTTCGTGCGCCGCCGCCATGATGCCGCCGCCGGCCCCGGTAATGACCATCAGTTCGGAGCGGGCAAGGGTCGCCCCCAGCTCACGGGCGAGGGCGTACATCGGGTGTTCCACCGGGGTGCGTGCCGAGCCGAACACGGTGACCTTGCGTCGCCCACGGTAGCGCTGAAGCATGCGAAACGAGTGGTCCAGTTCGCGCAAGGCCTGCAGGGTGATCTTGGCGCTCCAGCGGTCGCTGTCGTCATGGGCCATGCGCAAGACAGTGAGCATCATGTCGCGGTACAGCGGCAGGTTGGGGCTGTCCGGGGCGACCAGTTGCAGCTGCTGGTCGATCTTGCCCAGGTCGATGCCATGGTCCCTGAAGTGATTGAACAGGTGTTCATTGGATTGGTAAGGCATTCAACGTCTCCTTCTGCAGCAAAACCTCTGACCGGGCCGATGGTGTGGCACGGCCGCGACACTGCGTGTGTCGCTGGCTGCCGTGACTCGAGTGTGCATCCCGAGCATTGCAGTAGGCCTTCAAGGCCTTGGTGCAGGATCTTGTTGTTTTGCGAGTCCTCGCTATCAATCTAGACCGTTGCGCCTGATCGTGCAGACGGGATCACCGTGGCCACTCGTCGGCCTGCGACCAGCCTTGTGGTGGGTTTGGTTAACTGGAGAAGCGAAACGTGTCGATGCAGGAGGTGGCGGTATGCATCGCTTGGTCATCGAGGTAGACCGGCAGCTCTATCAGCAGCTGGAAAATGCAGCCCAGGATCACCATGTAAGCCTGGAAGCAGAGTGCCGCCGCAGGCTGGCAGCGCTCGAGTGCCAGTCACGCTACCTGCAGGCGTTACTGGCGGAGATGCGCGCCGACGAAGAGTCGCGGCGCGCCGAGGGAGAGCGGGTTACCTAATCACTTCTTCTTGTTGCCAGCGGTGCAGCTGGCCGCATCGAAGGCCTGGTCCATGACCGGTTGGTTGGTCTTGTACACGCTGAAGCGGTAGACCATCACCGCCCCTTTGGACATCAGGTTACGGAAACCACTGTTGCGGCAAACGCTGTCACCAAGCTGGCTGCGCACTTGCTCCGGGTTCTGCTGCATGCGTGCGGCATGCTCGGCGCGGACGCTGAGGTGGTTGATCAGCGCCTTGCCTTCAACGGTATAGCCCTGATCGAGAATGTCTTCGTTGATCGCGCGTGGGGTGCCGACACTGCTTTCCGTGGCGACCTTCTGCAGCAACTTGTTGAGCTCGAACTCCTGCTTGGAGGCAGCTTGGGCTGCCAACGGCAGGGCGAGCAACAGGCTCAGGGTCGGGACGATAAGACGCAGCATGAATCTCTCCTGGTTCGATGACTGGCGCTTTGACATGCGCCGGCGGCGGGCGTTCCATGAAGCCGGCTGCATCGCGGGCAAATTCATGGTGGCCAGTGCCGCTGATTATAAGGGACCGGTTGGCTCCGCTGCACGGCCAAATGGCGCCTGCTCTGGTAGACTGGCGTTTTGCACCTTCCGAGTCCCTGCAGTGTCCAGTCACAACCCGTCCACAGGCTTGCCAGCATGAGCCACGCGGTAGCACGCCTGCGTGCCGAGCGTCTGGCACGCAGCAACAAGCCTTTCATTGCCCGTGGTTCACGCGCCGAGCGTTGCCCCGATTGCCGTGTAATTGCCACCCACTGCCTGTGTGCGTGGAAGCCCAAGGTGCAGGCCGACTCAGGCGTGTGTCTGCTCATGCATGACACCGAGCCGTTGAAGCCAACCAACACCGGCTGGCTGATCGCCGACCTGATCGAAGACACAAGCGCCTTCGGTTGGCTGCGCACTTCGGTGGACGAGCGCCTGCTGGCGTTGCTCGACGATCCGCAGTGGCAGCCCTACATTGTTTTTCCGGGCGAGTTCGTCGCCCGGGAGCGGGTGGTCAGCGAGGTCGTGCGCGAGCCGGGCAAGCGCCCGTTGTTCATCCTGCTCGATGCCACCTGGACCGAAGCCCGCAAGATGTTCCGCAAGAGCCCGTATCTTGATCGCTTCCCGGTGCTGAGCCTGCAAGCCGAGCAGATGTCGCGCTATCGCCTGCGTCGGTCCAAGCGTGACGACCATTTCTGCACCGCCGAAGTCGCGGCCATGTGCCTGGACCTGGCGGGTGACAGCCAGGCGTCCCAGGCGCTGGACGCCTACCTGGATGTATTCAGCCTGCATTACCTGAGCGGCAAGCGTCGCCTGCCACTGGATGATCAGGACGACACCCACCAGCGTTTGCATACCTTCCTATAGTCCAAGGGGCATATGGCTCACTTTGGTTCATAATGTCGGGGCTGGCAGCCAGGGTGGGCGAGACGGCAGGGTAGTCGGCTTGACCACTTCCGGCCGTGCTCGGCATCCTTGGCGCCGATTCCCCGCCCGGCGCTTTACTACTCCGCATGCGCCTGGCACAGAACAGGATCCATAGATCGATGGCCACATACGAAATCCTGATTGCCGATGACCACCCACTGTTTCGTAGCGCGCTGCGCCAGGCCGTTACCCTCGGCCTGGGCGCCGATGTGCGACTGGTTGAAGTGGCGAGCATCGCCGAACTGGAAACCCGCCTGAGCGAAAAGGCCGACTGGGACCTGGTCCTGCTGGACCTGAACATGCCCGGTGCCTATGGCTTCTCCGGGCTGGTGCTGTTGCGTGGCCAGTACCCGCAGATTCCGGTGGTAATGGTCTCGGCGCAGGAAGAGGCCGCGGTGGTGGTCAAATCCCGCGAGTTCGGAGCCAGCGGCTTCATTCCGAAGTCCAGCGGCCTTGAAGTCATTCAGGATGCCGTGAGAAAAGTGCTTGATGGCGAGGTCTGGTGGCCACCGCAAGCCTTCGAAAAGGTCGATGTTTCGGCGGAAGCCAAGGCCGCCAGCGAAGGCCTGGCCAGCCTCACCCCACAGCAGTTCCGCGTGCTCACCATGGTCTGCGAAGGCTTGTTGAACAAGCAGATCGCCTATGAGCTGAGCGTGTCGGAAGCGACCATAAAGGCTCATGTGACGGCCATCTTCCGCAAGCTGGGTGTGCGCACCCGCACTCAGGCCGCGCTGTTGCTGCAACAACTTGAATCGGTTGCCAGTAACTGAGGGTGCCCGGATTCACGCTTTTTTGACCCGCGCCGCACTAGTCTGCTGGCCTTTCTGCTGTGAAGTGACTCACATGACATCGCCATTCAAAGGCCAGACCGGCCTGAAACGCATTTTCAACGCCGCCGGCTACTCACTGGACGGCCTGCGCGCCGCCTTCAAGGGCGAAGCCGCCTTCCGCCAGCTGGTGCTGCTCAACGTGCTGCTGATCCCGATCGCTTTCTGGCTGCCGATCAGCCGTGCCGAGCGGGCAATCATGATCGCCGTATGCCTGCTCGGTCTGATCGTCGAACTGTTCAACTCGGCAGTGGAAGCCGCCATCGATCGCATCTCGCTGGAGCGCCACCCGTTGTCGAAGAACGCCAAGGACATGGGCAGCGCCGCACAGTTGGTGGCGCTGACCATGGTCGCACTGGTGTGGGGCGTGATTCTGCTCTAAGCGATTGGCGGCAAGACGATCTCGTCACTGCGGGTAAAGCCCGCAGTGAAGCCGCGGCACAATTCCAGAAATTCGCGCATCGCCGAGGTCTGGTATTTCTGCTTGTGCCAGATGAAATAGAACTGGCGCATCAAGTCCAGTTCCGGCGTCTCGACCGCCACCAGGCTACCGCGGCGGAAGGCATCGCGCAGGGCCAGGCGGGAAATGCAGCCGATACCCAGCCCCGACTCCACGGCACGCTTGATCGCCTCGGTGTGTTCCAGTTCCAGGCGAATGTTCAGGCTGGTACGGTGATGGCGCATGGCCTGGTCGAAGGTCAGGCGTGTGCCGGAGCCCTGCTCGCGCAAAATCCAGGCTTCCTGCGACAGGGCTTCGACATCGGCGCGGCCGGCCTTGGCCAAGGGATGTTGCGGTGCGCAGAACACCACCAGTTCGTCCTCGACCCACGGCTGAACTTCAAGGTCCGGATGGTTGCAGTCACCTTCGATCAGACCCAGGTCAATTTCGTATTGCGCGACCTGGTGCACAATATGTGCAGTGTTCTGCACATGCAGTTTCACCTGGCTCTCCGGATGAATCTGCATGAAGCTGCCGATCAGCAGGGTGGCCAGGTAGTTGCCGATGGTCAGCGTGGCGCCGACCGCCAGCGAGCCGAAGCCGGACTTGCCATTGAGCAAGTCTTCGATCTCCTTGGCCTGGTCAAGCAACGCGACGGCCTGGGGCAGCAACTGATGGCCCAAGGCATTGAGCGCCAGGCGCTTGCCGGCTCGGTCGAAAAGCTGGCAGCTCGACTGCCGCTCAAGCTCGGTAATGGAGGTGCTTGCTGCCGATTGTGAAAGCGCGAGCACGCTGGCCGCCCGCGACACACTCTGGTGCTGGGCCACGGCAACAAATACCTGAAGCTGACGAAGTGTAAATCGCATATCTATATAACCGATAACACATATCTTGATAATTCAGTTAACAGATATTGTGGCTACCCCTAAACTATCGCGCAACTGCGCGTCTTGCGCGCTGCGTTTTTCTTCAGGAGCCCCTTAGATGAGCAACATGAACCACGAACGTGTCCTCAGTGTGCACCACTGGAACGACACCCTGTTCAGCTTCAAGTGCACCCGCGACCCGGGCCTGCGCTTCGAGAACGGTCAGTTCGTGATGATCGGCCTGCAACAGGACAACGGCCGTCCGCTCATGCGCGCCTATTCCATCGCTTCGCCGAACTGGGAAGAGCACCTGGAGTTCTTCAGCATCAAGGTTCCGGACGGCCCGCTGACCTCGCAGTTGCAGCACCTGAAGGAAGGCGACGAGATCATCATCAGCAAGAAGCCGACTGGCACTCTGGTGCTCGACGACCTGAAGCCGGGCAAGCACCTCTACCTGCTGAGCACCGGCACCGGCCTGGCGCCGTTCATGAGCGTGATCCAGGACCCGGAAACCTACGAGCGCTTTGAAAAAGTGATCCTGGTTCACGGGGTGCGTTACGTCAACGAAGTGGCCTACCGCGAGTTCATCACCGAGCACCTGCCGCAGAACGAGTTCTTCGGTGAGTCGGTCCGTGAGAAGCTGATCTACTACCCGACCGTGACCCGCGAGCCGTTCGAAAACCAGGGCCGCCTGACCGACCTGATGCGCAGCGGCAAGCTGTTCACCGATATCGGCCTGCCACCGATCAACCCAGAGGACGACCGCGCGATGATCTGCGGCAGCCCGAGCATGCTCGACGAGACCAGCGAAGTGCTCGACAGCTTCGGCCTGAAGGTTTCTCCACGTATGCGCGAGCCGGGTGACTACCTGATCGAGCGTGCCTTCGTCGAGAAATAAGACGAACGAAGCAACGAAAAAACGCAGACCCGGGTCTGCGTTTTTTTTATGCCTGCAAGGCGGGGCCTCCTCAGTCTTCGCGCACGACTTCCAGGACCTGGATATCATTCGGTTGCGGGTAATGCCAACGGACCTGCACGTCCCAGAGCTTCACGCCGTACACCCGCTCCGGTGGCGGCACTTGATAGGCCGGGCGCGGGTCCTGCGCCAGGCATTGCTCAATCAGCTCCACCAACGGCTCGCCAAGGCGCAACCCATGCGCGTGGGCCTGGGGCAGGGCAGTGTCGCTCCAGCCAACGGCAATCGCGACCGGCGCGTCACTGGCCATCAGGTTGGTTGCCCCGGCAACGCTGTCGGCGTAAGGCACATACGGTTTGATATCCAGTACCGGCGTGCCGTCCAGCAGGTCGATCCCGGACAGCAGCAGACGCCCTGGCTCCACCCCCTCCAGGCGCACCACCGACTGGCCAATGCCATTGGGGCGGTGAGTGGCGCGGGTGGCGAACACGCCCATGCTCTTGTTGCCGCCCAGGCGCGGCGGGCGCACTTTCAGGCGTGGCTTGTCTTCCAGTGCCTGGTGGAACAGGAACAGCAACCAGACATGGCTGACTTGCTCCAGCCCGGCCACCGCATCGCCCTGGTCGAACGGCGGCAGCAGCTCCAGCACCCCACGGGCGGCTGGCGCCAGTTGTGGCTGGCGCGGGATGGCGAATTTCTCCTTGAAGCAGGAGCGGATGATGCCGACAGGTGCAACCGTATGCTGCATGGCCACTCAGCCGCGCACGCGCAGGGTCAGGCCCTTGAGGAAGTTGCGCAGCAACTGGTCGCCGCAGGGGCGATAGTTGTCATGCCCGACCTTGCGGAACAGCGCGCTGAGCTCAGGCTTGGACACCGGGAAATTTACCGCCTTGAGAATCGCGTGAAGGTCTTCTTCCTTGAGCTCGAAGGCTACCCGCAGCTTTTTCAGGATGGTGTTGTTGGTCACCGGCAACTCGACGGGCTGCGCCGGGCGACTGTCGTCCTTGCCACGGCGGTGGATCACCAGGCCGTCAAGGAAGTGCGCCATGACCCGCTCCGGGCAACGCACGAAACCGGCTTCGTCTTCCTTCTTCAAGTAGGTGGCGAGCACGATCGGGTTAACTTCGAGGCCGGACAGCGCGATGATTTCGGCCATCTTGGCGTCGTTCACCTTGAGCATGTAGCGCAAGCTGCGCAGGACATCGTTGTGGTTCATTGCTGCAAAATCCTGTTCAGTAGCCACGCCGCAGGCGTGGCTTATTGCTTAGAAACGTTCGGTGGCTGCCAGGTAACGCCACTGCCCTACGGGCAGCTTGCCCATCGACACGCCCCCCAGGCGAATGCGGCGCATACCCAGTACTTCCAGGCGCAGGTAGGCGCACAGCTCGGAGATCTGCCCCGGTTGCGGGTTTTTCACCACCAGGCGCAGGTGGGTCTCGTTCTGCCAGCTGGCCTTGGCCTTGGGCAGTTCCCGGTCATTGCGCATCGCACCGCGCGCCAGGCGCTCCAGGGCCTGGGGTGTGGTCTCGCCGCGCACTTCGATGATGTATTCCTGCTCCATGCGGCGCAGGTCGGCGTCGATCTTGCGGGTAACCCGCCAGTCCTGGGTGAACACCTGCAGGCCGCTGGCGCCACGTTCCAGCGGCGCCAGGCAGGATAGCCGGGCAAAATGCCCGTGCAGGGGCCGTACCCCTTCGCGGTGAGCCTCGCTGAGGTTGCCCATGTTCATGCTGGCACGGGCAGTTTCGCTGTCGACACCGGCCGCTTGATGCATCAGCAGGGTGACTGGCTCCAATGCCTCGGTGCGTGCCCCAGGCAGCAGTTCTACCCGCTGGCTGTCAACCTTGAACTGGGGCTGCTCCACCACCACGCCATCGACCGTGACCCAGCCTCCTTCGATGTAAAGCTCGGCCTCGCGGCGGGAGCAACCCAGCTGCTCGATGAGGCGTTTGGACAGGCGGACGGGTTCGGACATGGGGCAATTCGCAAGGCAGGGAAAGACTGACATTGTACCTGCCTGTGCGCGGTTGATGATGGGAATGTGTGTCAAATGCGCCATTTGGGACGCAGACCACGGCATATTCGGACGCCGTACTAGGACACTGTAGGAATCAGCCTCATGTGCAGCAGGGGATAGGGCTGCCCCAAGCCATCTGTTTCCGAACGGCCAACCACTTGGAAGCCTTCGTGCAAATAGAAGCCCAGGGCTTGCGGGTTCTGTTCGTTGACGTCCAGGCGTTCGGCATTCAATTCGTCGATCGCATAACGCAGCAGGCGTTTGCCAACCCCCTTGCCCCGGTAGTTCGGTGCGACGAACAACATGTGCACGCAGCCATTGGCGACGCCGGCGAAGCCGCAGATGCGCTGGCGATCCTTGCAGCAGATCAGCATCACGGCATCAAGGTAGCGGCGCAGCACTTGTTCGCGGAGCAACAGGATATAGGCCTCTGGCAGGAAGTCATGGGTTGCGCGCACCGAGTCTTCCCAGATCTGCACCAACTCACTGTAGTCGCTGTACCGGGGTGTCTGCAGCGTGAGGGCCGAATGCATGCCGGTATTCCTCCAAGGCGATAGGGAAAACATAGCAGGCCAACCACTGGTCAGCTGCGTTGTGCGCAGCTTGAAGCGTGGGAGGGATAGGTCTATTAATAATGCGTGGGAAAAAATCCCACGCGATGAAGAGAAACTACCTACAACAGATTCCCGCTTGATTAGCGTTCTCATGGCGAAGACCTGGAGACGGAAAATGCAAATCCACATGCTGTTCAAAAGGGCTCTACTGGCAGTCGCCGTTGCAGGCGTGCTGTCGACGGCCATCGTGTTGATTCCAGATTCGATTTCTCATGGCTCCAGCGCATATGCCAAGGATGGCGGCGGCGGCGGCGGCGGCGGTGGTCACGGTGGCGGCGGTGGCGGCGGTGGCGGCGGTGGTCACGGCGGCGGCGGTAGTGGTGGCGGTGGCGGTGGTCACGGCGGCGGCGGTAGTGGTGGCGGTGGCGGCGGTCACGGCGGCGGTAGTGGTGGCGGTGGCGGCGGTCACGGCGGCGGTAGTGGTGGCGGTGGCGGTGGTCACGGCGGCGGCAGCGGTGGTGGCGGCCATGGCGGCAATAGTGGCAGTGGCCATGGTGACGCAGGCCAGGGTCACGATGGCAATGCAAATTCCGGTCGCAGCAGTAACCATGCTGAAGCGGGTGATGATCATGGCAACCACGTTGGCGGTGAGCCCGGTGACGATCATGGCAATCATGTCGGCGGTGAACCTGGCGACGATCGTGGCAATCACGTTGGTGGTGAACCTGGTGACGATAACGGCAACCATGTGGGTCGCGAACAGGCTGATGACCGCGGTGCTCATGCCGGCGGTGAAATCGGGGATGACAGGAGCTGATTGGCAGTGAAAAGCCCATACAAGACCCAACGGACGGGTTTTGTATGTGCGGCCCCAGGTCCGGTCCCATCATGCGTTTGCAGTGAGCGCTGACAGCTTTTTCTCATCCTCGGTGAGAAGTGGTTACAGTCGTGTGGGATGTTTTCCCGCATACTGGGTTCACAGTTCAAGGAATGCGCTCCATGCAATCGCCCTCTATCCCTCCATCCATGTTGAGTGCACTGCGCAGGATCATGCGCCCTCTGGTGCGTCTGATGCTGCGCAAAGGGGTGACCTATACGATGTTCACCGACGTGCTCAAGGAAGTATTCGTCGATGTGGCGCATCGCGAGTTTCGCCTGGACGACAAGGTGCCGACCGACAGTCGCATCAGCCTGCTGACCGGGGTGCATCGCAAGGATGTGCGGCGGCTGCGAAGTGAAAGTGACGCGTCTGCCGCGGCGCTGCCGGAAAACATCACCTTAGGTGCGCAATTGGTGAATGTATGGACCCGTAGCCCGCCATTCTGCTCGCAGGCCGGCCAGGCGTTGGCCCTGCCAAGGCTGGCCAGCGTTGGCGGCGATTGTTCTTTCGACGCCTTGGTGGCGAAGGTCAGCACGGATATCCGTGGGCGGGTAGTGCTGGATGAATGGCTGCGCCTGGGCGTCGTCCGCCTCGATGATCAGGACCGCGTCCACCTCGAGGCCCAGGCATTCGTACCGCAGAAGGGCTTCGATGAGAAGGCCGCATATTTTGGCCATAACCTGCACGATCACGCCTGCGCAGCGGTGCACAACCTCAGTGGCGAAGGCCTGCCGTTTTTCGAACGCAGCGTGCACTACGACGCCCTGACCCCGGCCAGCGTCGACACGCTGCGCGAAGCCGTCAGCCAGGATGGCATGCAAACCCTGCTGGCCTTCAGCCGGCTGGCAGCCGAGTTGGAAAGCACCGACGAGCCAAGCCACGGGCAGCGTCAGCGCATCACCGTCGGGCTCTATTTCTATTCTGAAGCCACTGACCCCGATTCGTCGAAGGCCGCCGACTCATGACGCCTTTCGTGCGCCGCCTCAGTCTCGTTGCACTGGTCCTTGTTTTCGGGCTGGACCTGGGGGCGCCTGCCAATGTGGTAGCAGCGCCAGTGTGCGTCAGCCGTGATGAAGTGGGCATGGCGGGTGCTGCGAGCATGCAGTTGCCGGGGGGCGTTGGCGGCACCGGCGCCAGAACCGGTGGTATGGGGGGCACGGGTGCGCCGCTTCAGCAGCGCCCCGGTGGCACTGGGGGCGGCGCGCCGATCGAGCGCCCGGGCGGCACTGGTGGTACTGGTATCGTCGGCACCATCACCGGGTTCGCATCGATCTGCGTCAATGGCCAGGAGGTGCACTACGCCAAGGATGTACCTGTCAGTGAAAATGGTGCCCCTGCCAGCAGCGCTCATCTGGCGATCGGCCAGGTGGTCGCGGTGGAGGCGTATGGCACACCGCGCGGCTTGCAAGCCGGGCGCATCGCGATCCTCAACGTTTACGAGGGGCCGCTGACGGCACTGCCGAATGCTTCGGGGCCGCTGCGGGTCATGGGCCAGCCCGTGCGCCTGGCAGCCGGGGCGCGGGTGGCAGAAGGGCTGCGACCGGGCGAACCGGTCAGGGTCAGCGGCCTGCGCGATGCTGCAGGCGAAGTGGTCGCTAGCCGTATCGAGCGGGCGCCAGGGCTCAGCGAGGCCAGTGCCATTGGCGCAATCGATCACCCCGGCAGCCTTCAGGGGCTCAAATTGGGCATACCTGTGGCACCGGCGCGGGAAATGCTGGTGCGCGGCCAATGGACCGGCAGCCAGCTGGAAGTGGCGCAAACGCGCCCTGACCCGAGCCTGGCGTTTGCCGGGCGGGGGCAGACGATGGTGATCGAAGGGCTGGTGCAGCGCACGCAGGCGCGTCAGCTGGTGGTCGGCGGCATCAACGTGACCCTGGGGCAGGATACCGTGGTCGTCGGCAAGCAGCCCGCGTCCATCGCGCTCGACCAACGGGTGCGAGTAATCGGCGTATTCAGTGCTACCCACGAGCTGCGGGCATCCCGCGTCGAGCTCGATGACGACCGCGCAGAGCATTCGGGCGCAGGGCGTTCCGGGGGTAACAGCGTGCACGTTACAAGCAGCTCGGGCAGTTCGGGCAACAGCAGCCAGGGTGAGCGTGGTACCTCCAGCATCCGCAGCCAAAGCGGTGATGACCACGATGGGCGCAGTGCCGGTGGCGGCGCCAATGATCATGGCAGCATGGACGTTGAGGACAAGTCCGGTAAGTCGGTACAGGTCGATACCGTGGAGCAACGCGAGACCAGCAACAGTGGTAGTTCCGATCGCGTGGAAAAGCTCGAGAAGCTGGAAAGAGTGGAGAAGGTGGAAAAGGTCGAGAAAATAGAGAAGGTCGAAAAGCCCGAGAAAGTCGAGAAAGTGGAAAAAGTCGAACGTCCTGAAAAAGTAGATAGGGTCGAGAAGCCTGAAAAAGTAGATAGGGTCGAGAAGCCTGAAAAAGTCGAGAAAGTCGAAAAGGTAGAAAAGATCGAACGGGTCGAAAAGCCTGAAACGGTAGAAAAAGTCGAAAAGGTCGAAAGGCCTGAGACGGCAGAGAAGGTCGAAAAAGTCGAGCATCCGGAGCGGTCCGGGCATTAGGCAACTAGGCTGGGTTAGTCCGTTCACACTTCCCGACGCAATACCGAGGTGCAAATGAGACCCGCGCTCCCTCTTTTCGCCTGTTTGTTGTTCTGTAGCAGTGCCTCGGCCCCGGCCGATACCTTCAGCGCCTCGATTGGCATGGACTATTCGAGTGGTGACTACGGCACGGGTACCACTTCGGAAATCTGGTATGTCCCTGTGGTCGGCAAGTATGAAACCGGCCCCATGACTTACAAAGTCACCGTGCCCTGGCTACGCATTACCAACCCTGAAGTGGGGCCCAATGGTGACCCCTTGCCCGGTGGATGCCATGCGGTGGAGAGTGGGCTGGGTGACACGGTAGCCAGCGCGGCTTATGCGCTGCTCGATGGCCGTGACGGTGGCCTGATGCTGGACCTCATCGGCAAGGTCAAATTTCCCACTGCCGATGAAAAGCAGTGCCTGGGCACGGGGGAGTACGATTACACCGGCCAGGTCGATATCGCCCAGGCATTCGGCCCAATCACCGGCTTCGCGACCCTCGGCTGGAAGAAGTTCGGTGACCCGCCTGGCAGCGATTTCAAAGATCCGATATTCACCAGCCTGGGCTTTGCCATTCCCGTGGGGAAAGGTTCGTCGGCTGGTGCCTCGTACGACTGGCGGCAAAAGGTCGTCTCGACGGGGTCGGAAATTCAGGAACTGACACTGTTCCTCACCCACAAACTCAACCGGGAATGGAAAGTGCAGTTGTATGCGGTGAAGGGTTTTTCCGATGCCAGCCCCGATGCAGAGGCTGGAATGATGGTTTTTCACACCTTCTGACGAAAAAAGCCCCTGCCGGGTATTTCCACAGTGGGAATACCCGGCAGGGGCTTTTTCATGCGCCGACGGCTTTAAACCGGCTCGGCCCACATGTCGTATTCGTCGGCATCCACCACGCGGCACCGGACTTTATCGCCCGGCTTGAAGCCATGGTTACCGTCGATGAACACGCTGCCGTCGATTTCCGGAGCATCGAAGAAGCTGCGGCCAACCGAACCCTGTTCCTCGACTTCGTCGATCAGCACTTCGATTTCCTTGCCGATGCGCAGTTGCAGGCGAGCGGCGCTGATGGCCTGCTGGTGAGCCATGAAGCGGTCCCAACGGTCCTGCTTGATGTCATCCGGCACTTCTTCCAGGCCCAGGTCGTTGGCCGGGGCGCCTTCGACTGGCGAGTACTGGAAGCAGCCGACGCGATCGAGCTGGGCTTCGGTGAGCCAGTCCAGCAGGTACTGGAAGTCTTCCTCGGTTTCGCCAGGGAAGCCGACGATGAAGGTCGAGCGGATCACCAGCTCGGGGCATTGCTCGCGCCAGTTCTTGATGCGTGCCAGGGTCCGGTCTTCGAAGGCTGGGCGCTTCATCGACTTGAGTACTTTCGGGCTGGCGTGCTGGAACGGGATGTCCAGGTACGGCAGGATCTTGCCGGCGGCCATCAACGGGATCACGTCGTCGACATTCGGGTACGGGTAGACGTAGTGCAGGCGTACCCAGGCGCCCAGGCTGCTCAGCGCTTCGCACAGTTCGAGCATGCGGGTCTTGACCGGGCGGCCGTTCCAGAAGTCGGTCTTGTACTTGACGTCGACGCCGTAGGCGCTGGTGTCCTGGGAAATGACCAGGATTTCCTTGACGCCGGCCTTGACCAGGCGCTCGGCCTCGCTCAGCACTTCACCGACCGGGCGGCTGACCAGCTTGCCGCGCATCGACGGGATGATGCAGAAGCTGCAGCTGTGGTTGCAGCCTTCGGAAATCTTCAGGTAGGCGTAGTGGCGCGGGGTCAGCTTGACGCCCTGCGGTGGCACCAGGTCAATCAGCGGGTTGTGGTCCTGGCGGGGAGGCACCACTTCGTGCACGGCGTTGACCACCTGCTCGTACTGCTGCGGGCCGGTGACCGACAGCACGCTTGGGTGCACGTCACGGATATTGCCTTCGTCGACACCCATGCAGCCGGTGACGATGACCTTGCCGTTTTCCTTGATCGCTTCACCGATCACCTCAAGCGACTCGGCCTTGGCGCTGTCGATGAAGCCGCAGGTGTTGACCACCACCACATCGGCGTCCTCGTAGGTGGGCACGACTTCATAGCCTTCCATGCGCAGCTGGGTCAGGATGCGCTCGGAATCGACCAGGGCCTTGGGGCAACCCAGGCTGACGAAACCAACCTTGGGGGTGGCGGGAGTGGTGGACATGACTAACCTCGGTATTGAATGCAGTTCGCCCGCAGCAGAAGGGGGCGATCTTGACGGGCGCTTTTGGCGCCTCTGATCAAAAAGTGCGCAATTCTAGCGAGCGCACGGTCGCTTGACCAGCAGAAAAGCGACGAACGCTGCGCTATGCTTCGCGCCATTGCGTGGGGGCACTGCATGTCCCTGACGCAGGAGTGAATTCTACCGGCCTTCAAGGCCATCTGCGGGAGTGTTCGATGGTTCAGGCAAGCAGTCACGCCGAAGGCGGGCACGCGGGGAAGCAAGGCGCGACACGGTCACTGGGGCTGCTGGTGGCAGCGGTCGGGGTGGTGTATGGCGATATCGGTACCAGCCCGTTGTATACCCTGAAAGAGGTCTTTACTGGCGGCTATGGGGTGCCGGTCAACCATGACGGTGTGCTGGGGATCCTCTCGCTGATCCTCTGGTCATTGCTGTGGGTGGTGTCGTTCAAGTACGTGATGTTCATCCTGCGCGCCGACAACCAGGGCGAGGGCGGTACCATGGCGCTCACCGCCCTGGCCCTGAGGGCAACGGCTGCATACCCGCGGTTGCGTTCGCTGATGCTCATCTGTGGGCTGATCGGCGCCTCGCTGTTCTACGGCGACAGCATGATCACCCCGGCCGTGTCGGTGCTGTCGGCGGTGGAGGGTATGGGCCTGGCGTTCGAAGGTATCGACCACTGGGTGGTGCCCATCTCGCTGGTGGTGCTGGTGGCGCTGTTCGTGGCGCAGAAGCATGGCACCGAGAAGATCGGCAAGTTGTTCGGCCCGATCATGGTCACCTGGTTTCTGGCGCTGGCCGTCCTGGGCGTGCATGGCATCAGCCAGAGCCCGGAAGTGCTCAAGGCGTTCAACCCGGTCTGGGCGGTCAATTTCTTCATCGTTCACCCCGGCATGGGGGTGGCCATACTCGGTGCGGTGGTGCTGGCACTGACCGGCGCCGAGGCGCTGTACGCCGACATGGGCCACTTTGGCCGCAAACCGATAGCCCGTGCCTGGTTTGCCCTGGTGCTGCCGGCGCTGGTAGTCAACTATTTTGGCCAGGGCGCGCTGCTGCTGCAGAACCCGGACGCGGCGCGCAACCCGTTCTACCTGCTGGCGCCGGGCTGGGCCCTGCTGCCGATGGTCGGGCTGGCGACAATGGCCACGGTGATTGCCTCGCAGGCGGTGATCTCGGGGGCCTTCTCGCTGACCCGTCAGGCCATCCAGCTTGGCTATATCCCGCGCATGCAGATCCAGCACACGTCCAGCGACGAGCAGGGGCAGATCTACATCGGCGCAGTTAACTGGACATTGATGGTCGGCGTGGTGCTGCTGGTGATCGGCTTCGAGTCGTCCGGCGCACTGGCCGCGGCCTACGGTGTGGCCGTGACTGGGACCATGCTGATGACCACCATCCTGGTGGCCTCGGTGATGCTGCTGCTGTGGAAGTGGCCGCCGATGCTGGCGGTGCCGCTGGTGGTCTGTTTCCTGCTGGTCGATGGCTTGTACTTCGCCGCCAACGTACCGAAGATCGTTCAAGGCGGCGCCTTCCCGGTACTCGCTGGCCTGGTGCTGTACCTGCTGATGAGTACCTGGAAGCGCGGCAAGCAGATCCTGGTCGAGCGCATTGACGAGGGCGGGCTGCCATTGCCGGTGTTCATCAGCAGCATCCGCGTGCAGCCGCCGCATCGGGTCGAAGGCACGGCGGTGTTCCTGACGGCGCGTGCAGATGCGGTGCCTCATGCGCTGTTGCACAACATGCTGCATAACCAGGTGCTGCACAGCCAGGTGGTGCTGCTGACAGTGGTCAGTGAAGATCGCCCTCGGGTGCCGGAGCACGAGCGTTTCGAGGTCGAGGCCTACGGTGATGGCTTCTTCCGCGTGTTGCTGCACTTCGGCTTCATGGACGAGCCGGACGTGCCGGCGGCATTGAGGTTGTGTCACCTGGACGAACTGGACTTCAGCCCGATGCGCACCACCTACTTCCTCAGCCGGGAAACGGTGATTGCGTCGCGTCTGGAGGGGATGTCGCGCTGGCGGGGCAACCTGTTTGCGTTCCTGCTGAAGAATGCCAACGGTAACTTGCGCTTCTTCAACTTGCCGCTGAACCGGGTGATCGAGCTGGGTACCCAGGTCGAGATCTGAGTTATTGGGGCTGCTTTGCAGCCCTTCGCGGGCACGCCCGCTCCCACAGGGAAAGCGCAATCCTGTGGGAGCGGGCGTGCCCGCGAAGGGCCGCAAAGCGGCCCCAATCATTTTCAGTTCTGTGCAGCGACGCTGGACTTGCCCTGACGGGTCTCGATCTCGTCGATCAAGCGCTTGGCCAGCGCCGGGTAGTTCTCGTCGAAGTGGTGGCCGCCTGGCAGCTTCATGCGCTCGCCCACCGCAGTCTTGTCGGTGCAACCGCTTTCGTCGGTCTCTTCCACGCCGTACACGCACACCACCTTGGACGCCGGTAGTTTGGCCATTTCCGGCCCGGTAGGCGCTTCCTGACCTTCCTTGCCCAACCAGCCTTCGACTTCGATCTCGAAGCTGCCGCTACGGGCGAACGCCAGCAGCACGACTGCGTCGATACGCTGCTGGTCTTCGGCCGGCAGGCGGTTGTAGATGGCCGGCAGCACGTCCGCACCGAACGAGTAACCGGTCAGCACGAAACGCTTGGTGCCCCACTTCTGGCGGTAGTGCTGCATCAGTTCCGACAGGTCGGCGGCGCTTTGCTCCGGGGTCTTGTGTTGCCAGTAGTAGCGCAAGGTGTCGATACCGACCACCGGGTAGCCCAGCTTGGCCATCTCGCCGGCGACGTCGCGGTCCAGGTCGCGCCAGCCGCCGTCACCGGACAGGAAGAGGGTGACGGTGTCGGTGGTTTGCCCGGCCGGGACTTCCACCACCGGGATGGCCAGGGCGTTGCCGTCGCGGCCAACCAGGGCCTGGGTCAGCTGGGCCTTGAGTACCTGCGGCAGGTGAATGTCATAGTCGCTGATGCTGGTTTCAGCGTTGGCTTGGTCGCGCACGAAGGCGGCACTGGCGTCGTCCGGGTTGTCGTTCCAGGCGACGTTCCAGTGGCCGTGGGCGGCCGACTTCGGCAGCTCGACCTTGCAGCCTGGCTGTTCCAGGGTGAAATCGACCGAGATGGCCCGTGCCTTGTCGTCACTCTGGGTGGCCAGCCAGCGCCATGCCTGGGCCGCACCTGGGCCGATGCCGGCGACCAGGGTCGGTTTGTCTGACAGCTGGGTCAGCGCCTGGTCCATGGCCTGTTGCTGCCTGGTGCAGTCGTTCGGCGGCAGGATCACCTGAACCAGCTGCGCCTCGCCAGCCTGGCTCAGGTCCAGCAACTGCTTGTCGCTCAGGGCCTGGTCCTGGGGCACGCCGATGGCGACTCGGGCCTTGGCATGCACGCCCGGGGTGACGCGGATGATGCTGGTGTCATTCAGGGTCAGCTGCTCCAGCCGTGCCTCGGGGGCAGGGCGGGCCCACAGCCAAAAGCCCGCAGCGCCAGCCAGGGCGGCCAGCAACAGGGGAATCACTACGTACAGCCAATAGCGTCGGATCATCAGCGTTTCACCAATCCAGTCAGGCCGCCGGCAATCAGGGCGGCAGTATCGGCCAGTGCTACCAGTGGGTCGAGCCCGGCTGGTACGGCCATGTAACGAGGTTCCCAGTCCGGCTGGAACTTGTCCTTGAAGCGCCGCAGGCCCTGGAAGTTGTAGAGCTGTTCGCCACGGCGGAACACCATCGAGCCCAGGCGCTGGGTCAAGGGTGCACCGCGGCGCGGCTGCAGGCCGGAAAGCGGGACCATGCCCAGGCTGAAGCGGCCGTAGTCATGGCTTTTGTAATGCAGGATCAAGCCGATCATCATGAATTCCATGGTCAGCTTCGGTGCCTCGGGGTGAGCGCGCATCAGGTCGAGGCTGGCCAATTCGTTGCTGTGGGTTTCCAGCAGGTTGGCGAAGGCCACCGGCCGGCCCTGGAAACGAATCAGGGCGATACGGAAGTGCTGTAGGTACTCGGGGCTGAAGCGCCCCAGCGAGAAGCCCTTCTCGCGAACGTTCTTGCCGCCGAGCCAGGCGTCGGAGATCTCCTTGAGTTCGGCCAGCGGTGCCTGGCCAGGTTCGTGGATCTCCAGGCTCAGGCCATCCCGGCCGCCCCGGTTCCAGGTGTAGCGCAGGTCTTTCATTTCCTTGCCTTTGGCTTCGAGGTCGAAGCGGCGCAGATCAACCCGCGCTTCCTCGCCCAGCTTCAGGGCAGTCAAGCCGATGTCCATGTAGAACGGCAGGTTTTCCGCGCGCACCTGGTAGAACACCGGGCGGGCGTGGTGCAGGTCGCACAGGTCCCGGAACTGCCAGATCATCTCGGCGCGTTCCTGGGCGGGGCCGATCGGGTCGTACAGCGCCACCAGGCTGCGACCGCGACGGGCATACATGAGGAAGGCAGTGTCGCTGGGGTGGAACAGCAAGGCCTTGTCGCCGGTCAATGCCAGGCCACCGTCGGGCTGGTCGGAGGCCAGCAGGATGCGGTTGGCGCGCTGTAGTTCGGCCTCGTCAGGCAAATGAATCACCGGACGAGCGGTGCGCAGCAGCCAGGTCAGGGCGACGATCACCAGCAGCACCGCACTGCCCAGGGCGGCACGCAGGCCACGTGGGGCGTCGGCGTCGAGGGTGAATTGCCACCACAGCTTGTGGGTATAGGGGACATCCTGGTAGGCAAACAGCAGCAGCCACACCGATGCACCGACCACACAGGCGCTGGCCACCAGGTACACCGGTGAGAACGGCAGTTCGAGCAGCCGGCTCGGTCGGTAGAACGAAGGGCGGAAAACAGCCAGCAGTGCGGCGGTCAGGGTCAGCAGGCTGGCTTCTTCCCAGTCGAAGCCTTTGAGGATCGACAGCAGTGCGCCCACCAGCAACAAAATGGTAGTCAGCAGCCAGGCGGCAGACAGGCGCCGGCGCAGGCCCTGGGCCAGCAGCAGGCACAACACGCCAATCAGGCTGGCGCCGAAGTGCGAGGCATCGATCAGCCGGTGGGGTACGAGGAAGCCCATGTGCTCCAGGCGTGTATCGATTTCCGGCGTGGCGCCGGAGAACAGCAGCACCACGCCCGAGAGAAACACCAGAATCGCCAGGATCGGTGCGCCGAGACCCGATGCCGCCTTGATCGCTTGCTGGGCAAACAGCAGGCGGCGTGCTTCGTTGGCCAGCAGCAGGACACAGGCCAGCAGCAGTGGCAGCACCACGTAGATCAGTCGGTACAGGAGCAGGGCGGCAGCCAGAGGGGCAGCGCCAAGCTGGTCGGCGAAGGCGGCGAGCAGGATGGCTTCGAACACCCCGACGCCACCCGGTACATGGCTGAGCACGCCAGCCGCCAGGGCCAGCAGATAAACCAGCACGAAGGCACCGAAGGGCGGGGCTTGCGGCAGCAGCAAGTACAGCACTGTGGCGGCAGCAGCCACGTCCAGCGCGGTGATCAGCAATTGCAGGGCCGCCAGGCGGCCACCGGGCAGGCGCAGGGTGCGACGGCCCAACTGGACCAGCAGGTTATCAGCCAGCGGCTGTTCTGGCAGGCGGCGGCGATACAGCCCGATCACCAGCACGGCGGTGAGCGCCAGTACAGCGATGGCGATGCCGGCCAATACTGTCGAAGGCAAGCGCAGGGCGGTAGCCGCTGCCGGCAGGTTGCTCAAGGTGGCCAGTGCCGCCAGCGGTGGCAGCGCGCACCCCAGGGACAGGCTGGCGAACACAGTCATGCGTGCGACTTCGGCGGCGCCCAGGCCCTGACGTGCATACAGGCGGTAACGCACCGAGCCACCCGAAAGCATCGACAGGCCGATCGCGTTACCGATGGCGAAGGCGCTGAAACCACCCATTACCATGGATCGCGCAGGCAGCTTGACGGCCGCGTAACGGCTGGCCGACCACTCGTAGCCGAGCAGGATCACGAAACCTGCCACCGTGGCCAGCAGGGCGCCGATCAACGACTTTGCCGGTACGTCGAGCATGGCATCGTGCAGGGCGTAGATGTCCAGTTCGCTCAACAGATGCCGACAGGCGATCAGCGCCATGGCAAACAGTAGCAAGGTCACGCCCAGGCCAATCGGCTGGCGGTAACGGCTCATTCGCTCAAGCCAAGGCAGGCGCTGGGCAGCAGTCGGCAGTGCCGAAGCAAGCGGCACCTGGGGTTCGGGAGTGTGCGATGTCATGAAATGCCTCGAGCGTGGTGCGCGAGGAGGGGGTGTGCAGCGGCCAAGTGAAAGTCCCTTTGGTAAACGTATCCAGATATTACTCCGGGCAACGTTACTTTCAGTCGTCCGGCAGCGTTAAAGATAGTTCATCCTCAGGTCGACACCTCAAACGGACGGGTTTGGGTGAACGCCAAGGATTTAACAGGCGACGAAATGCAACAAACCCCGCGCTGCTTTTACACAGGCGGGGTTTGTTCTGACGAATATGGTTGCGGGAGCCGGATTTGAACCGACGACCTTCGGGTTATGAGCCCGACGAGCTACCAGGCTGCTCCATCCCGCGTCAGAGGGGCGCATTTTATAGATCTGGACGCTTAAGTCAAGTGCCGATTTCTGAGGCAAAGAAAAAGGCCACTGCGTTAACAGTGGCCTTCTCTTGAATCTGGTTGCGGGAGCCGGATTTGAACCGACGACCTTCGGGTTATGAGCCCGACGAGCTACCAGGCTGCTCCATCCCGCGCCTGTGGGATCGAATTCTACAGCGTAAGCACTTGATGTCAAGCGCTACTTATTGATTTATCTTGATTTTTCCTTTGCCGAATAAATCGGGGCAAAAGAAAAAGGCCACTGCGTTAACAGTGGCCTTTTCTCGAATCTGGTTGCGGGAGCCGGATTTGAACCGACGACCTTCGGGTTATGAGCCCGACGAGCTACCAGGCTGCTCCATCCCGCGCCTGTGAGATCGAATTCTACGGGTTTCTTCGCCCGTGTCAAGCAAAATTATAGAAAACTCTTTTTCGTTCAACCTCTTAGCGTTTATGCCTGGCTGCGGGTCAGGCGCGACGGGCCTTGCAAGCCGATTATCGACGCAGACTGTTTCACCGCCAGCGGCATGCGCTACTATCTGTATGAATTTACAGTGGTGGCCGTCATCAATGTCTTTGCGCAAGATCATCCACATCGACTGCGATTGTTTTTACGCCGCCATCGAGATGCGTGACGACCCGCGCCTGGCCGGTCGCCCCATGGCCGTGGGGGGGGCTCCTGACCGTCGAGGGGTGATCGCCACCTGCAATTATGAAGCACGCGCCTATGGCGTGCGTTCAGCCATGTCGTCCCGCCATGCCCTGAAGCTTTGCCCGGACCTGGAAATCGTCAAGCCGCGCTTCGACGCTTACCGGGAAGCTTCGCGTGAGATTCACGCCATCTTCCGTGACTACACCGAGCTGATCGAGCCGTTGTCGCTGGATGAGGCATATCTGGATGTCAGCGACAGCCAGTGGTATGCCGGAAGCGCTACGCGAATCGCCGAGGACATTCGCCGGCGGGTTGCCCGCACCCTGCATATCACGGTATCTGCGGGGGTGGCGCCGAACAAGTTCCTGGCCAAGATCGCCAGCGATTGGCGAAAGCCCAACGGCATCTTCGTGATTACCCCGGAGCAGGTCGAGGCCTTTGTGGCTGCATTGCCGGTGGCCAAGTTGCATGGCGTGGGCAAAGTGACCGCCGACAAGTTGAACCGCCTGGGGATCGACACCTGTCTTGACTTGCGTGAATGGTCGCGGCTGGCGTTGGCGCGTGAATTCGGCAGTTTTGGCGAGCGGCTCTGGGGGTTGGCGCGAGGGATTGACGAGCGAGCGGTTCACAACGATAGCCGCCGGCAGTCGGTGAGTGTGGAAAATACCTATGACAACGACCTGCCAGACTTGGCCAGTTGCCTTGAACGGTTGCCAGAGCTGCTTGACAGCCTCGATCAGAGGATTGCCCGGATGGACAGCAGTTACCGCCCGGACAAGCCATTCGTCAAGGTCAAGTTCCATGACTTCAGCCAGACGACGATGGAGCAGGCAGGGGCGGGCAGGGACCTGGAAAGCTACCGTCAGCTGCTACGCCAGGCGTTCGCCCGGGGTGGCAAGCCGGTGCGTTTGCTGGGGGTGGGGGTGAGGCTGAGGGACTTGCGCGGGGCGCATGAACAGCTGGAGCTGTTTAACTCTGAGTAGTAGGGCCGCGTTTTGCGGCCCTTCGCGAGCACGCTCGGTGCTACAGGCCGGGATCAGCGACCAACCGGCCGGTGGCCTTGGTCAGTGCCGACAGGAATTCCTGTTGCAGCTCCGGATCGTTGCGTGTCAGCTCGATCAGGCTCTGCTCCATCTCGCTGGCTTCCTCTTCCAGGCCCAACTCGGACAAGCGCTTGACCCGGTGAACCCATTGGCCTACATCATCATCCTCGAGGTCATCGAAGATCAGCTCATGGGCCTCTCGCAGCTTGTTGCGCAAGGTGGCGCTGACCAGCAGGCTGGCATCGCCACGCACCGCGTTGTCCTCGTCGACCGCTTGCAGGTGCAAGGTGCCGACGTGGTTCAGGTGCTGTTCCGAGAACGGGCTGTCCAGCAGGTTCAGGCGCAAGACGCCGTTCCTGTCGGTAGTCAGTTCGTGGGTCATCTTGCCTGCCTTGACTTCAACCAGCCGCTCGCTCCAGGGCACGCTGGTGAACTCCTCGCGCTTGTCCTTCTGCACTTCGCTGATGCCCGCCAGGTTCTGCTGGGCACGGCCATTGGACGGCGTGTTCATGAACGGATTGAGGCCATCCACGCCATAGCTGAGCCAGTCGTGGGTGATGCTCTGCGGCAGGTTGCCAAGGGTGAACACGTTGACCACGTTAGCCCCTATACCGGCCACCACGGCTACCGCGCCCAGCGGGATCTCGTAGATCTCCCGCCACGGTTGGTATGGGGTGTAGCGGTCGTAGCGGCGGGTGACCTCGTATTCGGTGACCTCGAAACGCTTCTGCTCGTGGATGCGCACACGCCGTTGCGGAAGCTCCATCACCTTCGGCTCGCCGACATCGATCTGCAAGGTGTGTTCGAGCAGCTTGCGCTCGACACGCTCCTCATGATCGCTGCGCTGGGACATCTGGTTGGCGCAACCGCTGGCGAGCAAGGCGCCGCACAATGCGGCGCCCCCCAGGGTAAAGGTACTTCGCTTGGACATGATTACTCGTGCATTGGTTATCAGCGGCGAACGCGGGCCTGCAGGAAGGTCAGCACTTCATTGAGCGGCAGCTGTTGGGCCTCAGACTCGGTGCGGTGCTTGTACTCCAGGTTACCGTCGGCCAGGCCACGATCGCTGACGACGATGCGGTGTGGAATGCCGATCAGCTCCATGTCGGCGAACTTGATGCCGGGGCTGGTCTTCTTGTCGCGGTCGTCCAGCAGCACCTCGAAGCCGGCTGCAGTCAGTTCGGCGTACAGCTTGTCGGTTGCCTCGCGAACTACCTCGGTTTCGTAACGCAGGGGCACTAGGGCGATCTGGAACGGTGCCAGGGCGTCGTTCCAGATGATGCCTTTGTCGTCGTAGCTCTGCTCGATGGCGGCAGCGACCACGCGGGACACGCCAATGCCGTAGCAGCCCATGGACAGGGTCACCGGCTTGCCGTTTTCACCCAGCACCTGGCACTTGAGCGCCTCGCTGTACTTGGTGCCGAGCTGGAAGATATGGCCAACTTCGATGCCGCGCTTGATGACCAGGGTACCCTGGCCGTCCGGGCTTGGGTCACCTTCGACGACATTGCGCAGGTCGGCGACTTGTGGAACCGGCAGGTCACGCTCCCAGTTCACGCCGAAGTAGTGCTTGTCGTCGATGTTGGCGCCGATGGCAAAGTCGCTCATCAGGGCGACCGAGCGGTCGATGACGATTTCCAGCGGCAGGTTCAACGGGCCGAGCGAACCGGCGCCGGCACCGATGGCCTCGCGCAGTTCGGCGTCGGTGGCCATGACCAGCGGGTCGGCAACCTGTTCCAGCTTGGCGGCCTTGATTTCGTTGAGCTCGTGGTCGCCGCGGACGATCAGGGCGACCAGTTTGCCTTCTTCGGCGCCGCGCACGATCAGGGTCTTGACGGTTTTTTCGATCGGCAGGCCGTGGTTTTCCACCAGCTGGGCAATGGTCTTGGCATCCGGGGTATCGACCAGACGCAGCTCCTCGGTAGGAGCAGGACGCACGGTTTCACGCGGGATGGCTTCGGCCTTCTCGATGTTGGCGGCGTAATCGGAGCTGTCACTGAAGATCACGTCGTCCTCGCCCGACTCGGCCAGGACGTGGAATTCGTGGGAGTAGCTGCCACCAATGGAGCCGGTGTCGGCCTGCACCGGGCGGAAGTCCAGGCCCAGGCGGGTGAAGACGTTGGTGTACGCCTGGTGCATGCGGTCGTAGGTTTCCTGCAGGGAAGCCTGGTCGGCATGGAAGGAGTAGGCATCCTTCATGATGAATTCGCGGCCGCGCATCAGGCCGAAGCGTGGGCGAATCTCGTCACGGAACTTGGTCTGGATCTGGTACATGTTGAGCGGCAGCTGTTTATAGCTGGACAGCTCGTTGCGGGCCAGGTCGGTAATCACTTCTTCGTGGGTCGGGCCGACGCAGAACTCGCGCTGATGACGGTCCTTCAGGCGCAGCAGCTCAGGACCGTACTGTTCCCAGCGGCCGGATTCCTGCCACAGTTCAGCAGGCTGGATGCTGGGCATCAACACTTCCAGGGCGCCGGCGGCGTTCATTTCCTCGCGCACAACGTTTTCGACCTTGCGCATCACCCGCAGGCCCATCGGCAGCCAGGTGTACAGGCCGGAAGCCAGTTTGCGAATCATGCCGGCACGCAGCATGAGCTGATGGCTGATGACCACTGCGTCGGCAGGGGTTTCTTTCTGGGTGGCGAGCAAATATTGACTGGTGCGCATGGTTAGCCGTGTCGATTGCCTAAGACGTTGAAATAGCCCCGCATTGTACGGGGGCGAAACGAAGGCGTACAGAATGCCCCAGGGCGTGGCAGTTGTCAGCCAAGAAAAAGCCCGGCAAGTGTGCCGGGCTTTTTCAGGTGCGGGGCACTATAAGCCAGGCTTACAGGATGCTCAGCGGGTACTCGACGATCAGGCGCAGTTCGTCGATCGAGCTCGAACCGTAGTAGACGCCATCGCTGGAGCGGTAGGTGGCCTGACGAACGCGGAAGCTCAGGTCCTTGGCCGGGCCTTCCTGCAGGACGTACTTGACGTCTACGTCGCGTTCCCATTCCTTGCCGTTGCTGGTGCCGGCCACGTTGGCGTCGGTACCACGTACATAACGGGTCATGAAGGTCAGGCCCGGGATACCGAATTCGGCGAAGTTCAGGTCGTAGCGAGCCTGCCAGGATTTCTCGTCTTCGGCGTTGAAGTCGGAACGGGCAACGGAGTTGGCCAGGAAGATGGTGCCGCCGCCGTCTACACCGTAGCCGTAGTCACCGTCGCCGGAGACTTTCTGGTAAGCCAGGGTGAAGGTGTGGGCGCCGATGTTGTAGGCGCCGGACAGGCTGAATGCACGGTTGTCCAGTTTGCCGCCATCGAAGGCCTTGTATTTGGCCGAGCCATCACTCTTGGTGTCATAGATGTTGAAATCGAACACCAGGCCCTGCTTGTCGGAGATTGGCAGCGCCCAGTTCACGTTGGCGTAGTACTTGCGCCAATAGTCTTCGACCTTGGAGTAGTAAAGGCTGGTCGACAGATTGTCGGTGAAGGCGTAGGTGCCACCGACAACATCGGCCTTTGTCAGGTGCAGGCTGTCGTGGTTGGTCTCGGCCTGGGCGTCAAGTGCGGTGAAACGACCCGCGTTCAGGGTCAGGCCTTTGATTTCGTTGCTGGTGATCAGGGCGCCTTCGGCCATTTCCGGCAGCAGGCGGCTGTCGTCGGTGGCGAACACAGGCAGAGCGGTGAACTGGTCACCTACTTTCAATACGGTGTTGGAGATGCGGAACTTGACTGCACCGCCGCCCTTGGAATAGTCGTCTTGCGCGCGGCCGTCGGAATCAAGCGGGAACAGGCCGGTGCCGGCGCGGCCTTTGCCGCTGTCGAGTTTCAAGCCGAGCATGCCAATGGCGTCAACGCCCACGCCGACAGTCCCTTGGGTAAAGCCGGATTCATAAGTGCCGAGGAAGCCGAGGCCGGTTTCTTCAACGCGGCTCTGACGAGCGCCGGTATCAGGGTCACGCTCGTTGTTACGGAAGTCACGGCTAAAGTACAGCATGCGAGTCTTGACGTTCAGCTTGCTGTCTTCGAGGAAACCCTTGGACTCGTCCTGGGACGAGGCCACTGCCATCTGTGAGGTCCCTGCCGCAACGGCCAGGGCGATCATGCTCCACTTCATCACGCGCATCGTGATTTGCTCCTTTGGTTTTTAGGAAGAGTACCGCTGCGTCCAAGTCTTTTAGTTATATGGAACAGCTCTTTCTTGTTATGTCGGCGGAAATGTATAGCACGCTGACTGTTCTTGGCGATATGGCAAAATTTATCCTTGCGGGAACTTTATGGTCATGTCGCTTTCAGGTATTTCCATGTCGCAAATCACGCCCCGATTAACCGGGTCGTACAACGCCAGCGCTGTCCCATCGCCGTAAGAATTCTGTAACTACAGATTCTGGCTGGGAAACTCCCTGGTGTGCCCAATCTCGCTGTTGTTATTTGTCGCGTCACCTGGTCAATGCAGGTGTCGTGCCGACTTGGCGTGGAGAGAATGCAACAAGCATGCTCAAAATTAACAACGGTTCATGAAATTTTCACAGAACCGGCCGCCAAAGGTCGGAAAGTGCCGCAATTACTGGGCGGGAGTTGTCTGATGGTGTGCCGGTCTCATTCGGCAGGTTGAAGGAAAAACCTGCCATAAAAGTCAATGTGTTACCGTCGACTGTTGATCCTGAGTGGTTGATGTGGGTAGAAGCGTAGTGCCGCACACTTGGGCGGCCTCATTTTGGTGCGAAAAGTAGCGCTGTGTTACCGCAGTTGTGCAAGTCGTGAGTATTCATGGGCTTAAAGCGTGCATTCATGCGTTTGTCAGCATGCTCGGGCGGGGCGAAGCAGAGTATCCTTGGCGCATCGGATTATTATTTGGAGATTGATCGTGTTTGATATGGATTCGCGTTTGCAGCAGGATTCCCTGGTGCTGGGTGACTTTCCGCTGTGCCGCCTGCTGCTGAGTAAAGATGCCAATTACCCGTGGTTCATACTGGTGCCCAGGCGTGAGGGTGTGAGCGAGTTGTTCGACCTCAGCCAGGAAGACCAGGCGCAGCTGTGGAAAGAAACCACCTACCTGGCCGAAACGCTCAAGCACGCGTTCGCGGCCGACAAGATGAACGTGGCCACCTTGGGTAACGTGGTCAGCCAGATGCACATGCATGTGATCGTGCGCCGTCATGGCGATCCAGCCTGGCCTGCGCCGGTCTGGGGCAAGGTCTCGGCAGTTGGCTATGCACCGGAGCAGGTGGACGCCATTCGTCAGCGTCTGCGTGCGCTCCTGACCCATGATTATCAGGAGGTCTGACATGTCGGCGGAGTTGCGCATCATCGAGCTGGAAACCCGTCAGGCGTTCCAGGACGACACGATCCAGGCGTTGAATGATGTGGTGGTCGAGCAGGGGCGGGTCATCGAGCGTCTGCAACTGCAGATGGCCGAGCTGATCAAGCGGTATGAAGAGATGGTCGGGCAGATTGGCAGCGAAGGGGAAGAGGCGCCGCCACCTCACTATTGATGAGTGGCCGCCCTGGGCTTGCCCCAGGGCGGTGCGGGCTCAGCGGCGGTTAACCGCGACCACGTCTTCGGCCTGCAGGCCTTTGTCGCGATGCATCACCGAGAACTCCACGCGCTGGCCTTCGACCAGGATGCGGTGACCCTCGCCGCGGATCGCGCGGAAGTGCACGAAGATGTCGTCGCCCGTGTCGCGGGAAATGAACCCGAAGCCTTTGGAAGTGTTGAACCACTTAACGGTGCCGGTATCACGCTTGCCGGCTTCCAGTGGCGCACCTTGGCTGGCGCGTGCTTTCTTGCTGCTGCGGGCGAAGCCGGCCACCAGGTGCATGGCGACAGCCAGCGCGGCGCAGACCAGCGCCGCCAGGTTGCCCATTTCCGGGCGTGCCAGCAGGGTCAGGGTCTGCAGGACCACGGCCACCACCAGCAGGGCGCAGGCCAGGTATTGCAGCTGTTGCCGCGCACCGCGGTAATACAGTGGCACCACCGGGGCCAGCAGCAGGTTGAGCAGGCCCAGCAGGGTCAGATAGACCGCGTCGGGTTGCTGCAGGAAGGGTATTGCGTCGGGTTTGAGGCTGGGTATGAGCGATAGCAGCAAAGCCGCAACGCCCGTCACCAGATGGACGATCTTGAACATGGGTTGGCTCACAGTTGATAAGGCCGATCACAGGAAGAGCTGGCGGCACGGTGCGCATGAGGTGTAAAGCGCGAACACGTGGAGGCCAGCCTATGCACCCGGCAATGACAGTCCGCACGGGTGGCACCGTGCCTATTTAACAGCAAAGGCGGGGGCTTCTCAAACCGCAGCCGGCAAGCACCGATGGTTTGCCCTGTGTCATGGGCGCCTTGCGCCAGGCATTGATACAGTGTGTAGTACCTGCTTGATCATCAAGCCTTATGGAAAGGGGAACTTCATGGCAATCGATATCGGTATCAGTGAAGAAGATCGCAAGTCCATCGTCGATGGGCTTTCCCGCCTGTTGTCGGATACCTATGTGCTGTATCTGAAAACCCATAACTTCCACTGGAACGTCACCGGCCCATCATTCCGCACCCTGCACCTGATGTTCGAAGAGCAGTACAACGAACTGGCGCTGGCGGTCGACTCGATCGCCGAGCGGATCCGTGCACTGGGCTTCCCGGCGCCAGGTTCGTACGCCTTCTACGCACGGCACTCCTCGATCAAGGAGGAGGAAGGTGTGCCGCCTGCCGATGAAATGATCCGTCAGCTGGTGCAGGGGCAAGAGGCCGTGGTGCGCACTGCACGCAGCATCTTCCCGGTGGTGGACAAAGTCAGCGATGAACCCACTGCTGATCTGCTGACCCAGCGCATGCAGGTGCATGAAAAGACCGCCTGGATGCTGCGGGTGCTGCTCGACGGTAAATAAACGGCTAATCGTGTAGGACCTGTCAGAAAGCCCGGCTGAATCCATTCCAGTCGGGCTTTTTCGCTTGTGCGGGAAGGTTTTGCCGCTGCTTTGCGCGCCTCGCTCTGCGCTTCATTGAGCCCCAGTTGATGAACTGAGGAGGTGGTGCGATGCAAGCAGTCAAGCGTGCGGTGAAGTTGGGGCATTGGCCTGGCAAGCAGTGCATCGACCCGTTCAAGGCCGATTTCGACATGTTGCAGACGCAGCCGGTATCGCGCTCGGTGCGGTTGAACGGTTTTTCCACGTGCCTGCGCCTGGAGACGGTGTATTGGGGTATCCTCGAGCAGATCGCCGCGGCGAACCAGTGCTCGGTCAGCGCCGTGCTGTCTTATGTCGACCGTGAAGTGCACCTGCGTCAGGGTGGGGTGCGTAACTTCAGCGGGCTGATCCGGGTGATTTGTGTCGCCTGGTTGCGTGATCCGCCGAGTGCACGCTGATCGCCCGGCGGGCTGCGCAGTGTCGGTTAACCATATATAATCCCGCTTTTTGCTGCCCCGGCAGCCAGCGTTGTGGTTGACGAGAGACGTTCATGCCCCTTTATGACTATCAATGTGCTTCCTGCGATCACCGGATGGAGGTGCTGCAGAAGATCAGCGCCGCGCCGCTGACCGACTGCCCGGCCTGTCAGGCGCCGGCATTGAAGAAACTGCTGTCGGTCCCTGGCTTCCGCCTGAGTGGCAACGGCTGGTACGAAACCGACTTCAAGACCGGGGCAAAAAAGAACCTGGCAGGCGGCGACAAGGCCGACTGAGTTGAATTGCAGTAGCCGGGTCTTGCAGTATTAGCCCTCCGGGCGGCCAAGGCCTCCAACGAATACACGAATCACGAGAAGCGAAACCACCATCATGATGCGCAGCCATTATTGCGGCCAACTGAACGAGAGCCTGGACGGCCAGGAAGTCACCCTTTGCGGCTGGGTCCATCGTCGCCGGGACCACGGCGGGGTGATCTTCCTCGACATCCGTGACCGCGAAGGCATGGCCCAGGTCGTGTTCGACCCGGATCGCGCCGAAACCTTCGCCGCCGCCGACCGCGTGCGCAGCGAGTACGTCGTGCAGATCACCGGCAAGGTGCGCAAGCGCCCGGAAGGCGCAGTGAACGCCAACATGGCGTCCGGTGCCATCGAGATCCTCGGCTACCAGCTGAACGTGCTCAACGAAGCGGAAACGCCGCCGTTCCCGCTGAACGAATACTCCGACGTCGGCGAGGAAACCCGCCTGCGCTACCGCTTCATCGACCTGCGTCGCCCGGAAATGGCCGACAAGCTGCGCCTGCGTTCGCGCATCACCAGCAGCATCCGTCGGTTCCTCGATGAAAACGGCTTCCTCGACGTCGAAACCCCGATCCTCACCCGTGCCACTCCGGAAGGCGCACGTGACTACCTGGTGCCGAGCCGCACCCATGCAGGCAGTTTCTTTGCCTTGCCGCAGTCGCCTCAGCTGTTCAAGCAGCTGCTGATGGTTGCCGGTTTCGACCGCTACTACCAGATCGCCAAGTGCTTCCGCGACGAAGACCTGCGTGCTGACCGCCAGCCGGAATTCACTCAGATCGACATCGAGACCAGCTTCCTCGATGAAGCCGAGATCATGGGCCTCACCGAGAGCATGATCCGCAAGCTGTTCAAGGAAGTGCTGGATCTGGAGTTCGGCGAGTTCCCGCACATGACCTTCGAAGAGGCCATGCGCCGCTACGGTTCCGACAAGCCTGACCTGCGTATCCCGCTGGAACTGGTCGACGTCGCCGACCAGCTGAAGGATGTCGAGTTCAAGGTCTTCGCCGGCCCGGCCAACGATCCGAAGTGCCGCGTCACCGCACTGCGCCTGCCAGGCGGCGCCAGCATGCCGCGCAGCAAGATCGACGAGTACACCAAGTTCGTCGGCATCTACGGTGCCAAGGGTCTGGCCTACATCAAGGTCAACGAGCGCGCCAAGGGCGTCGAAGGCCTGCAGTCGCCGATCGTCAAGAACATCCCTGAGGCCAACCTCAACAACATCCTCGACCGCGTTGGTGCCGTCGACGGTGACATCGTGTTCTTCGGTGCCGACAAGTTCAAGGTCGTCAGCGAAGCCCTGGGCGCGCTGCGTATCCGCCTGGGTCACGACTTCGAGCTGCTGACCTGCGAGTGGGCGCCGATGTGGGTCGTCGACTTCCCGATGTTCGAAGAGAACGAAGACGGCAGCTTCACCGCGCTGCACCACCCGTTCACCGCGCCGAAGTGCACCCCGGAAGAACTCGAGGCCAACCCGGCCACCGCGCTGTCCCGTGCCTACGACATGGTGCTGAACGGTACCGAGCTCGGTGGCGGTTCGATCCGTATCCACCGCAAGGAGATGCAGCAAGCGGTGTTCCGCCTGCTGGGCATCGATGCTGCGGAACAGGAAGAGAAGTTCGGCTTCCTGCTCGACGCCCTGAAGTTCGGTGCGCCACCTCACGGCGGCCTGGCCTTTGGCCTGGACCGTCTGGTCATGCTGATGACCGGCGCCCAGTCGATCCGTGAAGTGATCGCCTTCCCGAAAACCCAGAGCGCCGCGTGCGTCATGACCCAGGCGCCTGGCATGGTCGACGCCAAGGCCCTGCGCGAGCTGCACATCCGTCTGCGCGAGCAGACCAAGGTCGAGTAATCGGCCCCGGGCGCATCCCGGCGGGTGCGCCCCGGCGCTTCGGCGCAGTATTCCCACGTTCCGCCCTTCGGGGCGGAACCTGTTTCTGTTTCAAGGATTCGGAGTCGTTATGGCTGGTCATTCCAAGTGGGCGAACATCAAGCACCGCAAAGAGCGCCAGGATGCCAAGAGAGGCAAGATCTTCACCAAGTGGATCCGTGAGCTGACCGTCGCGGCCAAGCAGGGTGGTGCCGACCCAGGCTCCAACCCGCGCCTGCGCCTGGCGTTGGACAAGGCTCTGGGCGCCAACATGAGCCGCGACATCATCGATCGCGCCGTGGCCCGTGGTGCCGGCACCAACGAAAGCGACAACGTCGAGGAGCTCAGTTACGAAGGCTACGGCCCGGGTGGCGTGGCGATCATGGTCGAGGCCATGACCGACAACCGCAACCGGACTGCTGCCGCCGTGCGCCATGCCTTCACCAAGTGTGGCGGCAACCTCGGCACCGACGGCTCGGTCGCCTACCTGTTCGAGCGCAAGGGCCAGATCAGCTTCGCTGCGGGCATCGACGAAGATGCCCTGATGGAGGCCGCAATGGAGGCCGATGCCGACGACGTGGTGGCCCACGACGACGGATCGTTCGACGTTTTCACCTCGTTCAACAACTTCTATGCCGTGCGTAACGCGCTGGAAGAGGCGGGCTTCAAGGCCGCCGACGCGGAAATCGTCATGCAGCCGACCACCAGCGCGGAACTGGACCAGGAGGGCGCCGAGAAAGTGCTCAAGCTGATCGACATGCTCGAAGACCTGGATGACGTGCAGAACGTCTACTCCAATGCGCAGATCTCCGACGAGATCATGGAAAAACTCGGTTAAGGTGTTCTGGCTGTTCTATTCAGGCATGTAAGCTTTTCGTTGCTTGCACCGGCCCTTTCGCGGGTAAATCCGCTCCCACAGGTACTCCACATACCTGTGGGAGCGGGTTTACCCGGGAAAGGGCCGTTACAGTTTGCATTGATGCATCAATTGTTATCGACGGGCCCTATGACTCTGATTCTTGGTATCGACCCCGGCTCGCGCATCACCGGCTACGGTGTGGTCCGCCAGACCGCCCGTGGTTGCGAGTACGTGGCGTCGGGCTGCATTCGCACCGGCAGCGGCGAGTTGCCTGAGCGGTTGCAGATTGTCTTTCGCGGTGTCAGCGAGATCATCGCCCAGCACGGCCCGGTGACCATGGGCATCGAGCGGGTATTCATGGCACGCAACGCCGATTCGGCGCTCAAGCTGGGCCAGGCTCGCGGCGCGGCCATCGTTGCTGCCATCGAGGCCGGGCTGGAGATCGCCGAATACAGCGCCAGCCAGGTCAAGCAGGCCGTCGCTGGCAGCGGTGGGGCCAATAAAGAACAGGTGATGTTGATGGTCATGCATCTGCTCAAGCTGACCCAAAAGCCACAGATCGATGCTTCGGATGCCTTGGCCATCGCGATGTGCCATGCCCATACCCGCTCCAGCCTGGTGCCCCACGGCCTGGCCACGGCGCGGCGGCGAGGCGGGCGCTTGCGTCTGTAAGCGCTTCATGCGCTGATACACATTTTGTCCGGGTGAACCATTCTCCCGGTGCATTTGCTGATAGGGTTGAGCGGTCTTCGACCGGCTCCCCGAGAGGAAGGATCGGAACGTGATTGGACGTTTGCGCGGCACCCTGGCGGAAAAACAGCCGCCGCACCTGATTATCGACGTCAACGGCGTAGGCTACGAGCTGGAAGTGCCGATGACCACCCTGTACCGTCTGCCGAAGGTTGGCGAGTCGGTGACCGTGCATACCCACCTGGTGGTGCGTGAAGACGCCCACCTGCTGTATGGCTTTGCCGAAAAGCGCGAGCGCGAGCTGTTCCGTGAGCTGATTCGCCTCAATGGTGTGGGCCCAAAGCTGGCGCTGGCGCTGATGTCCGGCCTGGAAGTGGACGAGCTGGTGCGCTGCGTGCAAGCTCAGGATGCTGCGGTTCTGGTGCGCGTGCCAGGCGTTGGCAAGAAGACTGCCGAGCGCCTGTTGGTTGAACTGAAGGACCGCTTCAAGGCCTGGGAAACCTCTCCGGCCATGTTCACCCTGGTCTCCGATGGCCCACTGCCGCTGGCCAGCGAGTCTTCCGCTGAGGCTGATGCGGTCAGTGCCCTGGTGTCTCTGGGCTACAAACCGCAGGAAGCGAGCAAGGCCATCGCCGCGATCAAGGACAAGGCCGGCCTGAGCAGCGAGGAACTCATTCGTCGCAGCCTTAAAGGGATGATTACCAAGTGATCGAAGCCGACCGTCTGATCGCCGCCAGTGGCCGCGACCGTGAAGAAGTCCAGGACCGTGCGATCCGCCCGTTGCGCCTGGACGAGTACATCGGCCAGCCGGTGGTGCGCGAGCAGATGGCGCTGTTCATCCAGGCGGCCCGTGGGCGCGGCGAATCGCTCGACCATACGCTGATCTTCGGCCCGCCCGGGCTGGGCAAGACCACCCTGGCCAATATCATCGCCCAGGAGATGGGCGTATCGGTCAAGAGCACCTCGGGGCCGATCCTCGAGCGGCCGGGTGACCTGGCGGCGATGCTGACCAACCTCGAACCGCATGACGTGCTGTTCATCGATGAAATTCACCGCCTGTCACCGGTGGTCGAGGAAGTGCTGTACCCGGCGATGGAGGACTTCCAGCTGGACATCATGATCGGCGAAGGCCCTGCGGCCCGGTCGATCAAGCTCGACCTGCCGCCGTTTACCCTGGTTGGCGCTACCACCCGGGCCGGGATGCTGACCAATCCGTTGCGTGACCGCTTCGGTATCGTCCAGCGCCTGGAGTTCTACAGCGACAAGGACCTGGCGACCATCGTCAGCCGTTCGGCCAACATCCTTGGCCTGTCCATCGAGGACCACGGTGCCTATGAGATCGCCCGGCGTGCCCGTGGCACGCCACGTATCGCCAACCGTTTGTTGCGCCGGGTGCGCGACTACGCCGAGGTGCGCGGCAAGGGCCAGATCACCAAGGCTGTTGCCGACATGGCGTTGAACCTGCTGGACGTCGATGAGCGTGGTTTCGACCATTCCGACCGCCGCCTGCTGCTGACCATGATCGAGAAGTTCGACGGTGGTCCGGTGGGTGTGGACAACCTGGCTGCGGCCATCAGCGAGGAGCGGCATACCATCGAGGATGTGCTCGAACCTTATCTGATCCAGCAGGGGTATATCATGCGCACCCCGCGCGGCCGCGTGGTAACCCGGCATGCCTACCTGCACTTTGGCTTGAATGTGCCTGGCAGCCTGGGCGGGCCAGCCGAATTTTCCGAGCCAGGCGATGAGTGACCGATCAAAACCTGCTTTTCGTGGTCCTACCGCTGGCATGCCGATGGTGCGCTGGCAATTCGACATTATGAACAAAAACAGTTGCCGCAGCGGATTGGCAAGCTGAGGAGTAAGCACTAGAGTATGCGCGCGCAAAATGGCCTGGAACCGTTCGCACACCGTTGTCGCGTCTATTACGAAGATACCGATGCCGGTGGCGTGGTGTATTACGTCAATTACCTGAAATTCATGGAGCGCGCGCGCACCGAGCGCCTGCGGCATCTGGGCTTTTCCCAGGCGCAGTTGGCCGAGGACAACCTGCTGTTCGTGGTTCATTCCAGCGAAGCCCGCTATCACGCGCCGGCACGCCTTGATGACGAGCTGAGGGTCACCGCGCAAGTACTTGAACTCAATCGCGCCAGCCTGCGCTTCGTGCAGCAGGTCTGGCGGGAAAAAGATGAAACGCTGCTCTGCGAAGGGCAGTTCCTGGTGGCCGCCGTGCGCGCCGACACTTTCAAACCCCGAGCCATACCCCCGGAGCTGCGCGACGCCTTTGTGGCGGACGGCTCGGGTAATCAATCGAACGCAGGAGAATAAGCGTGGAAGCTAACGTCGTCGACCATACCTCCATGTGGAGTCTGGTCAGCAATGCCAGCGTGGTGGTACAGCTGGTAATGCTGACCCTGGTGGCCGCCTCGGTCACCTCATGGATCATGATCTTCCAGCGCAGCACCATGCTGCGCGCTGGTCGCCGTGCGCTGGATGCCTTCGAGGAGCGCTTCTGGTCGGGTATCGACCTGTCCAAGCTGTATCGTCAGGCGGGCAGCAACCCGGACCCGGACTCCGGTGTGGAGCAAGTCTTCCGTGCCGGCTTCAAGGAGTTCTCGCGCCTGCGTCAGCAGCAGGGGGTTGATCCGGACGCGGTCATGGAAGGCGTGGCGCGTGCCATGCGCGTGGCCATCTCGCGTGAAGAAGAAAAGCTCGAGCAGAGCCTGCCGTTCCTCGCCACCGTAGGTTCGACCAGCCCGTACATCGGCCTGTTCGGTACCGTGTGGGGCATCATGAACTCGTTCCGCGGCCTGGCCAGTGCCCAGCAGGCCACCCTGGCCACTGTTGCCCCGGGTATCGCCGAAGCGCTGGTCGCCACCGCCATCGGCCTGTTCGCGGCCATTCCTGCGGTGATCGCCTACAACCGTTTCGCGGCGCGCAGCGAAGTGCTGATCGGCCGTTACTACACCTTCGCCGACGAGTTCCAGGCGATCCTGCACCGCAAAGTGCACACCAGCGAAGAGTAATCAGGTAGAAGCCCATGGCCCGAGTTCGCCACAAACGCAAGCCCGTCGCCGAGATGAACGTGGTGCCCTACATCGACGTGATGCTGGTGCTGCTGGTCATCTTCATGGTGACGGCGCCCATGCTCAACCAGGGCGTGAAGGTCGACCTGCCCAAGGTTTCCAGCGAAGCCTTGCCGCAGGACAACAACGTCCAGATCCTCACCATCTCCATCAAGGCCGACAAGACCTACTACTGGAACCTCGGCAGCGAAGTCGATACCGACAAGCAGATGGACAAGGCCATGACCTTGCCGGACATGACCAGCGCAGTGACCAAGATCATTGCCGCCGGTCGCGATCAGGGCAAGCAGACCCAGGTCTTCATTCGAGGCGACAAGGCTGTCGACTACGGCGCCGTCATGGGCGCCATGGGCGGGTTGCAGAAGGCCGGTGTCGGTAACGTTGGCCTGATTACCGAGGCGCCCTGATGCAACAGCGAGAGCCATCCGCCTCGGAAAGCTACTTCTGGCCCAGTGTCTGGGCCATCGGCCTGCATGTGCTGGTGTTCGCCCTGCTGTTCGTCAGCTTTGCCATGACGCCTGAACTGCCGCCTTCCAAGCCGATCGTTCAGGCTACCCTGTATCAGCTCAAGTCCAAGAGTCAGGCGACTACCCAGACCAATCAGAAGATTGCCGGGGAGGCGAAGAAAACCGCCTCGCGCCAGACCGAAGTCGAGCAGCTGGAGCAGAAGAAGGTCGAGCAGGAGGCCATCAAGGCCGCGGAACAAAAGAAAGCCGACGCCGCTCAAAAGGCTGAAGAAGCACGCGAGGCCGCCGAAGCCAAGAAGGCCGAGGAGGCTGCGAAGGCTGCCGAAGCCAAGAAAGCCGCCGAGTCCAAGAAAGCCGAAGAGGCGAAGAAGGCCGCTGAGAAGCAGCAGGCTGACATCGCCAAGAAGAAGGCCGAGGAAGAGGCGAAGAAGCAGGCCGAGGAAGAAGCCAAGAAAAAAGCAGCCGAGGAGGCCAAGAAGCAGGCCGCCGAGGAGGCGAAGAAGAAAGCAGCCGAGGACGCCAAGAAGAAAGCGGCGGCCGAGGAAGCAAAGAAAAAGGCAGCTGAAGAGGCCAAGAAGAAGGCCGCTGCAGATGCACAGAAGAAGAAAGCACAGGAAGCGGCCCGCAAGTCGGCGGAAGACAAGAAAGCTCAGGCACTGGCCGAGCTGTTGTCCGACACCACCGAGCGGCAGCAGGCCCTGGCTGACGAGCAGGGTGACCAGGTGGCCGGCGACTTCGACGACCTGATCCGCATGCGCGCGGCCGAGGGCTGGGCACGTCCGCCTTCCGCGCGTAAGGGCATGACGGTGACCCTGCAGGTCAACATGTTGCCGGACGGCACCGTCACCGGTGTCAGCGTGATCAAGTCCAGCGGCGATGGGCCGTTCGACAGTTCGGCGGTGGCAGCAGTGAAGAACATCGGTCGCTTGACCGAGATGCAGGGTATGAAGCCGAGCGATTTCAATCGTTATCGTTCGTTCAAGATGACATTTACACCTGAGGATCTAGCGTTGTGATTAAACTCCTTCGAGGAATGCTGGTCATGCTCTGCTGCGTGGCTGGCATGGCCATGGCAGAGGAAAAGAACATCCTGGTCACCAGCGGCAGCGATCGGGCTACGCCCATCGCGGTAGTGCCGTTCGGTCTGCAGGGTGGCAGTGTGCTGCCGGAAGACATCGCCGACATCATTGGCAATGACCTGCGCAATTCGGGCTACTACTCGCCGATCCCGCGTCAGAACATGATCAGCCAGCCTACCCAGGCCAGCGAAGTCATCTTCCGCGACTGGAAAGCGCTGGGTGCCCAGTACGTGATGGTTGGCAGCATCGTGCCTTCGGGCGGTCGCCTGCAGGTGCAGTACGCGCTGTTCAACGTCGCCACCGAGCAGCAAGTGCTGACCGGTAGCGTGGCGGGCAGCACCGACCAGCTGCGCGACATGGCGCACTACATTGCCGACCAGTCTTTCGAAAAGCTCACCGGCATCAAGGGTGCATTCTCTACCCGCATGCTGTACGTGACGGCCGAGCGCTTCTCCACCAACAACACCCGCTACACCCTGCAGCGTTCGGACTACGACGGTGCCCGTGCCGTAACCCTGCTGCAGTCGCGTGAACCGATCCTGTCGCCACGCTTCGCGCCGGACGGCAAGCGTATCGCCTATGTGTCGTTCGAGCAGAAGCGCCCGCGGATTTTCGTGCAGAACATCGATACCGGTCGCCGTGAGCAGGTGACCAACTTCGAAGGCCTGAACGGTGCACCTGCCTGGTCGCCTGATGGTTCCCGCCTGGCGTTCGTGCTGTCCAAGGACGGCAACCCGGACATCTATGTGATGAACGTGGCCTCGCGCCAGATCAGCCGTGTGACCGCCGGCCCAGGCATCAACACCGAACCGTTCTGGGGCAAGGATGGCAACACCCTGTACTTCACCTCCGACCGCGGTGGCAAGCCACAGATCTACAAGCAATCGGTCAGCGGTGGTGGTGCCGAGCGTGTAACGTTCGTGGGCAACTACAACGCCAACCCGAAACTGTCGGCGGACGAAAAGACCTTGGTGATGATCCATCGTCAGCAAGGCTTTACCAACTTCAAGGTGGCGGCACAGGACTTGCAGCGCGGAAGTGTAAAGATTCTCTCGGAAACAAGTCTTGATGAGTCGCCCACTGTTGCGCCTAACGGCACCATGCTAATCTACGCCACCCGCCAGCAGGGCCGGGGAGTCTTGATGCTCGTGTCGCTTAACGGCCGTGTGAGGCTCCCACTTCCTACCGCTCAAGGCGAAGTCAGAGAACCGTCCTGGTCCCCTTACCTGAACTGATTGCGGCGTAATACGTTTTTGCTTAACACACTGGGGTTTCATTAGGAGTTTCACGATGGAAATGCTGAAGTTTGGTAAATTTGCTGCGCTGGCTCTGGCCATGGCCGTAGCTGTAGGTTGCTCCTCGAAAGGCGGTGACAACGCTGGTGAAGGCGCTGTTGACCCGAACGCTGGCTACGGTGCCAACACTGGCGCAGTTGACGGCTCCCTGAGCGAAGAAGCTGCCCTGCGCGCAATCACCACCTTCTACTTCGAATACGACAGCTCGGACCTGAAGCCAGAAGCCATGCGCGCTCTGGACGTTCACGCCAAGGACCTGAAAGCCAACGGCAACCGCGTTGTCCTGGAAGGCAACACCGACGAGCGCGGCACCCGCGAGTACAACATGGCTCTGGGTGAGCGTCGTGCGAAAGCCGTTCAGCGCTACCTGGTTTTGCAGGGTGTTTCCCCTGCTCAGCTGGAACTGGTTTCCTACGGCGAAGAGCGTCCAGTTGCCACCGGCAACGACGAGCAGTCCTGGGCTCAGAACCGTCGCGTAGAACTGCGTAAGTAAGTTCTTATGCGTATGTGCCGTCGTGCTGTAACCGTCCTCGCACTCAGCCTTCCGCTCTCGGCGTGGGCTGCGGTTCCTGTAGTTGATGACAACGGGGGTGCTTACCCACCTTCCGGTTATGGCACGAGCGGCGCCTATGCCGGCGCAGGGGCTTCGACCCCTGCTTCGGCACAGGGCCAGCTGTTCATGCAGCTGCAACAGATGCAGGATCAACTTTCCCGTCAGCAAGGCATCATCGAAGAGTTGCAAAACGATGTGTCGCGCATGAAGCAGGAAAACCTGGAGCGTTACCAGGATCTTGATCGTCGTATCAACAGTGGTGCCGCGCCTGCCGCGACCCCAGACAATTCCTCCACCGGTGGTGCATCCAATGCCGCCGCCGGTGCCGCAGCAGGTGCCGCTGGCGCTGCTGCACAACAACCGGCCGCCAGCAGCGAGCCCGGTGATCCGGCGAAAGAAAAGCTCTACTACGACGCCGCTTTCGACCAGATCAAGCAGAAGGACTTCGACAAGGCCAGCCAGGCGTTCAACGCCTTCCTGCGCAAGTACCCGAACAGCCAGTACGCCGGCAACGCCCAGTACTGGCTGGGTGAGGTGAACCTGGCCAAGGGCGACCTGCCAGCGGCCAGCCAGGCGTTCGCCCAGGTCAGCCAGAAGTACCCCAAGCACAGCAAGGTGCCAGATTCGCTGTACAAGCTGGCTGACGTCGAGCGCCGCATGGGCCACACCGACAAGGTCAAGGGCATCCTGCAACAGGTCATCACCCAGTACCCCGGCACCTCAGCCGCGCAACTGGCGCAACGCGACCTGCAGAAGCTCTAAGTTGTACCTTTGCAAGAAACCCGCGCCTGTCGCGGGTTTTTTCGTTAGAATCACTGCCCTTTTATAAACACGCTGTAGCGGATAACGCCATGTCGAGTCCGCGACAGTGCCTGACGGAGGCGGACAGCCTGTTTAGCTGTCACGCCCGTGGCGAACATGCAAGACACATTACGCATCACCGAAGTCTTTTACTCTTTGCAGGGTGAAACACGAACGGCTGGGCTGCCCACGGTATTCGTGCGCCTGACCGGTTGCCCCCTGCGCTGCCAGTACTGCGACAGCGCCTACGCCTTCACTGGTGGCACCATTCGCACCCTCGATTCGATCCTTGAGCAGGTGGCCGGCTTCAAGCCGCGTTACGTCTGCGTCACTGGCGGCGAGCCGTTGGCCCAGCCGAACGCCTTGCCGCTGCTGCAGCGCCTGTGCGATGCCGGCTACGAAGTGTCGCTGGAGACCAGCGGCGCCCTCGATATCTCGGGCACCGATGAGCGCGTCAGCCGCGTGGTCGACCTCAAGACCCCAGGGTCGGAAGAGTCGCACCGCAACCGCTACGAGAACATCGAGCAGCTGACCCGCAACGACCAGGTCAAGTTCGTCATCTGTTCCCGTGAGGACTACGACTGGGCAGTGTCCAAGCTGATCCAGTACAACCTGGCCGAACGCGCGGGCGAGGTATTGTTCTCGCCCAGCCATCAGCAGGTGAGCGCGACCGACCTGGCCGACTGGATCGTCGCCGACAACCTGCCCGTGCGTTTCCAGATGCAGCTGCACAAGCTGCTGTGGAACGACGAACCCGGACGTTGATTGAGGAGTGAAACAGATGACTGATAAACGCGCAGTAATCCTGCTGTCTGGCGGCCTCGATTCGGCCACGGTGGTGGCCATGGCCAAGGCCGAAGGCTACAGCTGCTACACCATGAGCTTCGACTATGGCCAGCGCCATCGCGCCGAACTGAACGCCGCCGCCCGCGTCGCCCGTGACCTGGGCGTGGTCGAACACAAGGTCATTGGCCTCAACCTCGATGGTATCGGTGGCTCGGCCCTGACCGACAGCAGCATCGATGTGCCGGAGTCTCCGGGCGAGGGTATTCCCGTCACCTACGTGCCGGCCCGCAACACCGTGTTCCTGTCGCTGGCACTGGGGTGGGCGGAAGTGCTGGAGGCGCGTGACATCTTTATCGGCGTCAACGCAGTGGACTACTCCGGCTACCCGGATTGCCGCCCCGAGTTCGTCGAGGCGTTCGAGCGCATGGCCAACCTGGCCACCAAGGCCGGTGTAGAAGGGCAGGGCTTCCGCATCCAGGCGCCGCTGCAGAACATGAGCAAGGCGCAGATTGTGCAGGCGGGTATCGCCCGAGGCGTGGACTACAGCCTGACGGTGTCCTGCTACCAGGCCAATGATGAAGGCCAAGCCTGTGGCAAATGCGACAGCTGCCGCCTGCGTGCCGATGGTTTCAAGGCGGCGGGCGTAGCAGATCCAACCCGCTACTTCTGACAAAAGGTTGGCTCGGGTATTGATTTCCCGTTAGAAATCAGTATTATACGCGCCAACCAGCGGGTCGTTAGCTCAGTTGGTAGAGCAGTTGGCTTTTAACCAATTGGTCGTAGGTTCGAATCCTACACGACCCACCATATGCAAAGCGGTTCGTGAGTACTAGAGAGGGGGCTTGCCAGAGCCAGTTTCTAGTCTTGCAGCCGTTTGAGGCGAACCTTAGGCTCGCTTCACCGTGATGTCCATATGAAATAGCCCGCAGCCTGCATTGGTTCGCGGGCTTTTTCGTTGGTCAAGCTAGCGTAAGCACTACCTCTGGTTTGCTCGGACGCCCTTTCAGCCTCGGCCGTGGGAACGGTCAGGAAACTGCCTGTAATGGCGAACAGCGAACCGAAGAGAATGCGGCGCGCTGACACCTGATAGAGAAAGTACTTGTTCATTGCAGGGCTCTGGCAAGACTGACTATGGGCAGCAGGATGCCGAGACAATGGGACCGCAAGGCGGCCCCATCGCGGAGTTACCTGGCATCGCCCAGCCAGGCCTCAGTTTCATAGCGTTCTTAGAACCTTGCGTCTACTCCGATGCGGAACATCTCGTTGCGCTCGTTGGTACCCAGCGCGGTTTTGTAAGACAGCCCCAGGCGCCATGTGCGGCCAAGGTTCAGATCTAGCCCGGTATCCAGGTCCATGAAGTTGCTGTCCAGCGTATCGGGCGAGAGTCGATACAGCAGTCCGTCGCTACCCTGGTCGGTGTAGCGCATGCGGTAATCCTCGTTGCGGCTGAAGTTGTGGCCCCAGGCTAGGCCAACCCGTGGCGTCAGCACACCGATGCCCGTGTGGATGTTGTAGCCCGAGCGCAGCCCCAGGAACGAGGTGAAATAGCGCAGGTCCTGCTCTTCATACGACAACCCATATACGCCCCCGCCGCGCTCGCTGAACGCATCGAGTCGGGTGTAGCTGCCGTTGACGCGCGCATAAGGTGCCAGCGACAGGGCGCCGTGGCGGTACTCGTAGCTGGCAGTGAGCGAGGCGAACAGCTGGTCGGCATCCCGCGAACCGTGGGCGTAGCCGTTGGACGGGTCGGCGGTGACATAGCGTCGCGAATCAAAGCGGATCCGGTTGTATCCCAGCAGCGCATCGACGTACATCTCGGACACGGGATTGACGCTGAGGTAGGCCGCCAGGCCCAGAGCATCGCCCTCGCTGCGGGTGTCATGTTCGCCGATGTCGGCGCGGTCGTTGCCGTATCCGAAACCAACGCCGACCACTGTCTGTGGCGATAGCCGGTAATCCAGGCCGGCGCTCAGGCCATAGGTGGTGAAGCTGTTGTCCTGGACGCCCCGGGCACGGTTGGAACCGGTATTGACGAAACCATCGGTCCAGAACGCCAAGGCCTCTTCGCGGCATTCACCGGAGCTGGCGCGCGTGCTGTCTTTCTCCTGGCGCCGTTGCTCGTCATCATCGCCCTCGCCGTTGCCCTCAAGCTCGTCGCGCAAGGCCTTGCCCAGCCCGCCCAGGCTAACGTCGTCGCGGCCATGGCGCACGCTGGCATTGAATGAATCACGGTCGCAGGTGGGGCGGTGCAACTGCTCCAGCCGGCGGTTGAAGTTGTCCATCTGAGTGCTGGCAAAACGCTCGGCGGCGCGCGACTGGGCGTTGAGCAGGCCAATCACTTCGGGGTCGCGGGTGGGGTCGGGGCGTGCCTGTATGGTAAAGGTGACGCTGCTGTTGGCTTGGCTGCCACCCGTGTTCTGCAGGCTGAAGGTCACCACTGCGGTGCCGGCGAACGCCGCCGCGGGGACGAAGTTCAGGGTGAACGGACCACTCATGCTGGCCCGGCCGGCCGACGCCGGCGTCACGCTCAACAACCGTGCGCGCAGGAACGGGCCACCGCTGGCGCCGCGGGTCAGGTTGACATTGGCACTCTGCCCAGCCGCCAGGGTTTCACTGGATGGCGGCACCACGATCGCCTGGGCCAGCACCTGAAGGTTGTAGCTGCGAATGCCGGTGGCGCCGTGGGCGTCGCTGGCGGTGATGGTGAAAGTGCTGGTGGCAACGGTGGTCGGTGTACCGCTGATGGTCCCGGTACTCCCATCGAGGGTCAGCCCTGCCGGCAGGCTGCCGCTGCCTAGGGTGTAGGTGTAGGGGGCGGTGCCGCCGCTGGCGGCCAGGTTGGCACTGTAGGCAGTGCCCAGGGTGGCATCGCCTAGACCCGGGGTGGCCGGACTGATAGTCAGCGTCGGCGCGGACACGGTGAGGGTCACGGTGGCGGGCGCTGAGGTGCCCCCCGCACCGGTGGCGGTGTAGCTGAAGCTGTCGCTACCGGAGTAGCCGGCGGTTGGCGTATAGCTGATGGTGAGGCCGCTGACTGATGTTGTGCCATGACTCGGCCTGCTGCTTACCGCCACGCTGCTGGCTGCGTCGCCGCTGAGGTTGAGGGTGATCGGGTTGGCCGAGCTGTTCGCCGTTACCGTAGCGCTGACTGCGCCTGCCACCGGCGCCTGGCTGGCGACGGTCAGGGTGTAGGCTTGGTTACCGGTGAAGCCAGTATTGTCGGTGGCCATCACGGTGAAGGTAGCGTTGCCGGAAGCGGTAGGGGTGCCGCTGAGGTTGCCGCTGTTGGACAGCGAGAGGCCTTGTGGCAGGGCGCCGCTGCTCAGGCTGTAGCTGTACGGCGCACTACCACCACTGGCGCTGATGATCTGTGAATAGGCTGTGCTGACCGTGGCGCCAGGCAGGTTGGCAGGTGTCAGCGTAATGCTCGGCGCCTGCACGGTGACCAATACCGTGGCGGCACTCGAAGTACCGCCTGCACCTGTAGCGGTGTAACTGAAACTGTCGCTACCGGCGAAACCGGAGTTGGGGGTGAAGGTGATGCTGGTGCCGGTGACGCTGGCCACGCCGTTGCTGGGGTTGCTGGCAATCGCCACCGACGCGGCAGGGCCGCCACTGAGGGCGAGGGTGACCGGGTTGCTGCTGCTGTTTGCCATGACAATGAGGCTGACGTTGCCGGCCACTGGTGCGGGCGCGTCGATCGTGACGCTGTAGGCCCGCGCGCCGGTAAAGGTGAGGCTGTCGGTAGCGGTGATGGTGAAGTTAGCCGGTGTAGTATTCGTCGGCGTACCCGAGATCACCCCGGCAGCGCTCAGGCTCAGGCCGCTGGGCAGTGCGCCGCTGGTGACCGCGAAGCTGTAAGGCGCCGTACCGCCACTGGCGCTCACGGCTTGGCTGTAGGGTGCACCATAGTTGCCATTGGGCAGGGTCGCCGGTGCCAGGCTGATGCTCGGTGCAGCGATGGTAACCGTGTAGCTGTTGCTGCCGGTGGCACCGTACTGGTCGGTGCTGCTGATGCTGAAGTTAAAAGTGCCGCTGCCGCTTGGGGTGCCGCTGAACACGCCAGCACTGGAGAACGTTACTCCTGGCGGCAGCGTGCCGGAGACCAGCGCATAAGTGTACGGCGCAGTACCGGCGTCGCTGGCCAAGGTCTGGTTGTAGGCACTGCCGGCGGTGCCGCTCGGCAGGCTGGCCGGGGTGATCGCCAGTGTCGGCTTCGATACCGTGAGGGTCACGCTGGCCGGCGTCGAAGTACCAGAGGCGTTGGTGGCGGTGTAGGTGAAAGTATCGGCGCCCGAGTAGCCGGCCGTTGGCGTGTAGGTGATGGTAGTGCCGCTGGCGACTGCCGTGCCGTGGCTGGCATTGCTGGCAACCGCCACCGAGGTGGCGGCACCGCCACTGAGGTTCAGGGTGATTGGGTTGCTTATGGTGTTTGCCATCACGGTGAGGCTGACGTTGCCGGCCACTGGTGCGGGCGTGTCGATCGTGACGCTATAGGCCCGCACGCCGGTAAAGGTGAGGCTGTCGGTAGCGGTGATGGTGAAGTTAGCCGGTGTGGTATTCGTCGGCGTACCCGAGATCACCCCGGCAGCGCTCAGGCTCAGGCCGCTGGGCAGTGCGCCGCTGGTGACCGCGAAGCTGTAAGGCGCCGTACCGCCACTGGCGCTTAACGTCTGGCTGTAGGCCACACCCAGCACGGGCTCAGGGAGGGTGGTCGGGCCGACACTGACAGTGGGGGCATTGATGATGAGCGTATAGGCAGTTGAGATGGTCTGCAGGTTGGCATCGCTGGCTTGCACCGTGAAACTGGTGGAGCCGGAGGCTGTAGGCACACCGCTCAGCGTGCCGGTGGAAGAAAGGCTGAGGCCACTGGGTAAAGCTCCGCTGGTGATGGCGTAGCTGTACGGCGCGATACCCCCGCTGGCGGTGAAGGTCTGGTTGTAAGAGCTGCCAGCGTTGCCATTGGGCAGGCTGGCCGGTATTAGGGACTGGGTCGGGCTGGCGATGACGATGGTGTACGCCTGTTGGCCACTGAACAGGTTGCCATCGGTGGCTTGCAGGGTGAAGGTGTAAGAGCCTGGCGCGCTGGGTGTGCCGGCCAAGGCGCCGCCGGATGCCAGGGCCAGCCCAGTCGGCAGGCTGCCCGCAACGACGCTGTAGGTGTAGCTGCCGTTACCGCCGCTGGCGCTCACGGCTTGGCTGTACGGTGCACCATAATTGCCATTGGGCAGGGTCGCCGGTGCCAGGCTGATGCTCGGTGCAGCGATGGTAACCGTGTAGCTGTTGCTGCCGGTGGCACCGTACTGGTCGGTGCTGCTGATGCTGAAGTTAAAAGTGCCGCTGCCGCTTGGGGTGCCGCTGAACACGCCAGCACTGGAGAACGTTACTCCTGGCGGCAGCGTGCCGGAGACCAGCGCATAAGTGTACGGCGCAGTACCGGCGTCGCTGGCCAAGGTCTGGTTGTAGGCACTGCCGGCGGTACCGCTCGGCAGGCTGGCCGGGGTGATCGCCAGTGTCGGCTTCGATACCGTGAGGGTCACGCTGGCCGGCGTCGAAGTACCAGAGGCGTTGGTGGCGGTGTAGGTGAAGGTATCGGCGCCCGAGTAGCCGGCCGTTGGCGTGTAGGTGATGGTAGTGCCGCTGGCGACTGCCGTGCCGTGGCTGGCATTGCTGGCAACCGCCACCGAGGTGGCGGCACCGCCGCTGAGGTTCAGGGTGATTGGGTTGCTGGTGCTGTTGGCGGCCACCGTGGCGCTGACAGCGCCGGCAGTGGGGGGGGCGAGGTAGGTGTACTGGCTGGCACTGCTGGTTAGCGACGTGCCGCCTGCCGTAGATACCGTCACGTCGACGACGCCAGCGGTGTGACCGGGCGCTGTCGCGGTGATCTGGGTGCTGCTGTTGACCGTGAACGCGGTGGCCGGTGTGGTACCGAATTTCACTCCCGTAACGCTTGTGAATCCACTACCCGTAATGATTACGCTGTTGGCGCCACTGGTACTGCCCGATGAAGGGGACAGAGCGGTCACGCTTGGGCCGGCGCCGGTGATGGTGATGCTGTAGTTCGCCACTTCCATGGTGAAGCGGTCGTACACCAGAACACTGAAGTTGTAGGTGCCCGGTGCCACGTTCGTGATGCCGTGGATGGTCGTGGTGGTGCTGTTGTCCGACTCATCGATGACCAGGCCGGTGGGCAGGCAGTTGGTCCCGCCGGCGTTACAGTCATACCACCCAGTCATCGGTAAGGTCCCTCCGCTCACGCTCAAACCAATGCTCAGGTTCTGGCCTGGCGCGTAGCTGCCCAGGTTCGTGCCGCTAGGCGGAGAGAAGGTCATAGCGCCGGCCTGGGCGGGTAGGAGCGACGCCAGGGCCAGCAGCCACAGGAAGCAGAACAGGCTATACAGCCGGGGGCGGGGGAACACGCGTGGGCGGGTCATGGGGACATCCTGCCGTTGGCCGATCGTCGATCGGCTGAGGTCCTAGAGAGAATCAGGCTGGCATGGCCAGCGATCGTTGGTTGCCGATGAGTGGCAGGAGGGCTAACTGTCCATGTACGTGTTCCGTCGCGTGGGTCGCTCAAGGGTGTGCGGTTGAGGGTTGTCGACGCATCTGAAGGTACAGGCCCTGGTCGGCACAGACCTCGAAGCCCAGGCGCAGGTAAAGCGCCTGGGCCGGGTTGGTCAGGTCAACACTGAGCGTGCACGCTTTGCAGAGGCCGTCACACAGTGTCAGTACTGCGTCGAGCACGGCGCTGCCGATGCCCAGGCCCTGCCAGGCAGGTAGCAGTGCGATGTCGACCACCCGCATGTCAGTTTCGCTTTCATTCAGGCAGAGCCGGCCAATCGCCTGGCCAGCCTGTTCGATGATCAGGAAGTGGGCCATCGGGTAGTGCTGGGCATAGTGGCGGCCTTGCAGGTCGGCCTGGGCATGCAGGAATGCCTCGCGCTGCGCATCGCTCCACGGTGCGGCGGCAAACTCGGCCGCACGCCGGGCAACGAACAGGGCTCGCAGCAGGCCGCCGTCGGTCTCGGCCTGCTGGCGCAGGTCGAGACCGAGGCAGGCATGGCGCTGGAGGTACTCGGTCAGCAGCTCGCCACTCATTGTCTTTGCGGGTAAATGCCGTCTTGGCATATGCAATAGGCCAAGGTCAGGTAGGGCTGCATGAGCGAGCGCTGACCGCCGCCAGTGTTGCTGCCGCTCTGGCCGATAGTCTCGGCGGCCAGGGTGAACTCTGCGTTGCCCGCGGTTGCGCTGTACAACAATGTGTTACGCGGCTGCGCAAGGTAGGTCTGGTTGGTCGGTATGTCCACGCCCGAGGCGAAATCAGTGCCAGGTTGGGCATTGAGGGTATGGGTATGCGGGGCGAAGTTGTCATAGGTCAGCGTTACTGCGTCGGCACCTACGCCACTGTTGAGCGGGCGCGAGGTCAGGCTCGGGTTTGCGCCCATGCCCATGGCTACCCGGCCGTTGAGGTCGGGCAGGTTGAACTTGGTAGTGTCGCCGCCGTACTTGTTGCCGATCACCGAGTACAGCGCAGGGAATGACTGGACCGCTTGCGACGATCCGTCACACAGCAGCCAGCCGCTGGGAATGAAAGCGTAGGGGAAGAGCCTGATTTCGCCGGTGAATGCGTCCATGAACGATTTTCCTGGAAGTGTGCGGGCAAGTGCGCGGCGTCAGCCTTGGCTCGGGTAGAGCCCAGCGACAGCGATGATGTAGTTGATGGCGCGTGACGCCATCATATTGTCGTGGGGCAAGCCTTTGCCGCCTGCCGTTACCAGCGCGCCCGGGTTCAACGTCACGGGCGCAGTGGTGCTGGTGCTGTACAGGCCCCTGACCTGGCCGTCCTTGGTGAAAGCACCGAATGTACGGATATTCTTTTGCGTGTTGTCGGCTGGCGCCGCGCTATCGGCAGGCGAATTGGTGACGTAGAACGCGTGGCTATGGGCGGGAGTATTGGAAGTAGTCAAGGCGACTTGCTCGGTGCCCGGAATTTGTCCGATCGTTCGAGGTGTCAGGCTTTTTTTCGTCTCATCAATGCCCGTGCCGGTGCCAACGGCGACCCGGCCACGCAGGTCGGGAACGCCGAAGGTATGCCGGCCGTCGCCGCCATAGGTAGTGCCGACCAGCGAATAGAATGCCTGATAGTCGTTGATCTGCAGCAGCCTGCCGTCACACGGAACCCAGTCGACAGGAGGGAAGTCGCCCGCGAACATCCGGATTTCCCCGATGAAGTAGTCAGTCATGGCTTGCCCCTTTGAAGGTTGTGATCGTTTAGTACTGGCGCATCGGGTAGGCACCCTGAGTCGCGATGCAGTAGCTCAGGCAGAGAGAGGGCTGCATGTTGGGCACCGGCGTCTGTGCCGTAGTGCCGACGGTATTGGAGTTAAGGGCCACCAGCTTGGTTTTATCAGCGGTGACGTAGGTCGGTTGCACTGGGGTGGAATTTGCGTTGGCGTTGGTTCCCGGATAGCGGCCCTGCGGCCCGCTATTGCCCATGCTGTTATTGCTCACCTGAACGGTGTGGCTGTGGGCGAAGAGTGCAGAGGCCGGCACCATGACCTCCTCTGCTCCACCTATCTGGGCCATCGGGCGAACAGTGCCGGCCGCAGGATTATTATTGATGCCCACGGCGACCCGCCCGCGCAGGTCGGGCAGGCCGAAGGTGTTCCTACCGTCGCCGCCGTACTGTACGCCCAGCAGCGAGTACAGTGCTGCGTAGGTCTGGATCGGCAACAATCGGCCATCGCAAGGCAGCCAGTACCTGGGAATGACAGTCCAACTGAACAGGCGGATTTCGCCCAGGAAGTTATCCATGCTTTCAAGTCTCCGTTTACTCGTACTGCGCGCACTAGGAATACCCGCCTCGAGGCGCGAGGCAGGCGATACGTACTTCGAAACAGATGAATAAGCTAGTTACCGCTTTGGCTGGAAAGCCGACATCGACGATCTGGTCGTGTGGGGAGTAATCCTTCCTTGGTTACCGGGCAGTGGCGTATGTAGGGCCGCAGGGGCATGTGTGCGGGCGCCCCTGGAATGAGTGGATCCTAACGCGGCGTAGTGGGTAAATGCCATCATTTTGTAAGGGTAAGAGTACTTGAATTTTAAAACGACTGTTTCAGGAGGCGTCGTTGATAATCACCGGTCGTCATTATTCAGAAGGACTCGTTTTTGCAGGTGTCGTCAAATGGCTCAAACACCTCCGTTGCCACCGAACGCATCATGTTTACAAATCCTTCTTGAAGCTCGCGGCGGTAATGCTCACGGATAAGCCGCGCAGGGGAGCAGAACCAGCATCGCGCTGATGCTGATTGGGAGGGCCAGGTAGAACGTCCAGGGAAAGATGGCCAGCGGGATGATCGTTCCGCGGGCCTTGCGGTAGAGGTAGCTCGACTCTCGTCCCACGCCGAACCGCCGCAGATCACGGCGAGCCAGGCCATCGACCAGGCCGGTGAACGCGGCCATGGCGGACAGCGGAATGCCCGCCCCGCCGCTTTGTTCAGCATCGGGATGAACTCGTCCCCGATCAGCTCGTTGAATTCGTCGGCGTGCAGTTGATGCGAACCTTGCCCCCGGCCATGTGGCCTGGCTCAGCGAACGGCAGATGACGCTGATCTCATTGGCTCGATTCTCCTGACCGGAGCACGTCATCATCTGGAGGTAATCAGCAAGGATGAGGCACGGTTTGCCGAAGCGGCGGCTGGCTCGTCGGACCTTGGCCCGATGGCTGTGGTGTCAGGCTTGCGGTGTTATCAATGACAAGCCGGTCCCCATAACCCTTCAGGATGTGCACGGCGTTGGTTCGAATCCTATACGACCCACCCTATGCAGTAACACAAAGCCCGCAACCAGCAATGGTCGCGGGCTTTGTCGTTCTGGGCCTTGTAGAACGGCAAAGGCCCACACCCTCAAAGGCTGCGGGCCTGGCCAATCAGCACAGCTTCAGTTCGAAGAAGTTGTACTTGCCGCCGTTGCTGCCCCAGCTCACATGCAAGATCGAGCCTTGGCCATAGTTAACGACGCTGGCACCGGCGTGGTAGCCAAAAGCTGAAATGCCACCACTGACCTGTTCCAGTTCGTCATCGTCGAGTGTGCGCAGGTTTTCAAGTTCGGTATTCACGGATGAGTCCTCTTCAAGTTGTATTGTTCCGTCACCGGCAAAGCGTCTACCGGACCTGGCAAATCATGTGAAGGGGCTGCCGCTTGAAGCAATAGCACGGGTGACCTAGTGTCCTAGTGCCACAATGTGATGCCGTTCTCGCTGCGTCGCGCACTAGTGCATCTGTACTAGTGCCCGTTGTGACTGGCTTGATTAGTCTGGCCTGGCCCGATGCCGGACTTGCTGCGGGCGATTTCGCAACTGCCAGTAGTAGGCCAGGGAATGCTATTTCGTAAGGAAGCACTGCAATCAGGGGCACGCAACGACCTGGGCAGCGTGATATTGGTATCGCCACCCTCCTTGCGCATCGCCAGCGGCTGTGCGCTGCTGTTCTGCATTGCCGTAGGCCTGTTTATCACCTTTGCCAGCTACACGCGGCGTGAAGCCGTGAGCGGCGTGCTGGTGCCCGAGGCCGGGGTGATCAAGGTCTTCGCCCCGCAGATTGGAGTGGTGCAGGACCTTCAGATCAGCGATGGCGAGCACGTCAAGGCGGGACAGGTCCTGTTGACCCTGGCCAGTGACACCCGCAACGGTGAGGCAGCTGCCAACCAGGATGCCATCAGCCGCCTGCTTGCCAGGCGCAACAACAGCCTGGCCGACGAAATTGCCGAAACCCGCGTGCTTCACCAGCAAGAACATGAGGGCAAGACCCGTCGCCTCGGCATGCTGGAAGGTGAACAGGAAAAAGTCTCCGCGCAGATTGCCCTGACTCGCCAGCGCCTGGCGCTGGCCCAAGGGATCGCCGAACGCTACGCCGAGCTGCAACGTCAGGACTTCGTTTCCCGTGACCTGCTCCAGGCCCGCCAGGATGCCGTGCTGGAAATGCGCCTGCGCGCCGAAGAACTGAACCGCTCGCTGCTGGCCCTGCGCAACGAAAGCGCCGCGTTGCGCGCCGAACTTGCCGAATTGCCTTACCAGCAGACCAAGCAGATGGCGGAGCTGCAGCGCCGGCTGCTGGAGAGCCAGAGCAGCCTGCTGGAAAGCGAGGTCAAGCGCCAAGTGATGATCACCGCCCCGGTGGCCGGGGAGGTGGCGGCGCTAGGCGTGGTCAACGGGGCACGCGCCGATACCGGCCGCCCGCTGCTTAGCCTGGTACCGCAGGACAGCCGCCTTTATGCGGAGCTCCATGTGCCCAGCCGCTCGGCCGGCTTCGTGAGGCCAGGGAATACGGTGCTGCTGCGCTACCAGGCCTTCCCCTACCAGCATTTTGGCCTGGCCCGCGGTACCGTCGCCTCGGTTTCCCGCAGCGCCATGCCGGCTGACGAGGTCATGAGCGTTGGCGTGCCCTCCGAGGAGTTGCGCGAACAAGGGCCGCTGTATCGGGTCAAGGTCACGCTGGAGCGGCAAAGTCTGTTCGCCCGCGGCGGTGAAGAACCCCTGCGCTCCGGCATGCAGCTGGACGCGGACATCATGCTGGAGGAGTTGCCGCTCTACGAATGGTTGCTCGAGCCCCTGCGCGGCATAGGAAAACGCTTGTGAGCCTTTACCATTCCCTTAGCTTTGGCATCGGCCGCAAGCTGCCTGTGATGCTGCAGGTCGAGGCTGCCGAATGTGGCCAGGCCTGCCTGGCGATGGTTGCCGCCTATCACGGCCAGGTGCATGACATGCAGGGCCTGCGCCAGAAGCTCGCGCCTTCCATGAAAGGGGCCACGCTCAAGCAACTGATGGCCATGGCCGGACACTTGGGCCTGGCCGCGCGACCGTTGCGTCTGGAGCTGGAGGCACTGCCGCAATTGCGTCTGCCGTGCATACTGCACTGGGAGTTCAAACACTTCGTGGTGCTCAAGGAGGTCGGCCCGCGGGGCGTGGTCATCCATGACCCGGCGCGCGGAGTGTGCAAGCTTGGCCTCGAAGAGGTCTCCAGGGCCTTCACTGGCGTCGCCCTGGAGCTATGGCCTCACAGCGATTTCCAGCCAGGCGTGGTGAAGACGCGGCTGTCCCTGCGGCGCTTGCTGGGCAACGTCGAGGGATTTGGCGGCGTATTCGCCCAGATATTGGCGCTGGGCCTGGCGTTGGAGCTGTGCACGGTGCTGGCGCCGTTCTTCATGCAGACGGTGATCGACAAAGTGCTGGTCAGCGCCGATCGCGACCTGCTGGCGGTGCTGGCCATCGGCTTCGGCCTGATGCTGCTGGCCCAGCAGGTGCTGTCGCTGGGGCGTTCGTGGGCCTTGATGTACCTGGGTACGCTGCTTGGCAGCCAGTGGCAGATCAATGTCTTCAACCACCTGGTACGCCTGCCGGTGGCGTTCTTCGAGCGGCGCCATCTGGGCGATATCATTTCTCGCTTCAGTTCGCTCAAGGCGATCCAGCGCACCCTCACCACCTCGTTCATCGAAGCCCTGCTCGATGGCCTGATGACCGTGGTCACGCTGGCCCTGATGTTTCTCTACAGCCCGCCGTTGGCGTTCATTGCGGTGTTTGCCATGCTGCTCTACGGGTTGGCGCGCTGGGCCTGGTTCGGGCCGCTGCGACGGGCCAGCGAAGATGAACTGGTGCATGCAGCCAGGCAGCAGAGCCATTTTCTCGAAACCATGCGCGGCGTGCGCACGCTGAAGCTGTTCGCTCATCAGGAGCAGCGCGCGACGACCTGGAGTGGCCTACTGATCGACGAGATCAATGCCGGTTTGCGGCCGCAGAAGCTGCAACTGCTGTACCGCGCCTTCAACGGTTTGCTGTTCGGCCTGGTGACCCTGCTGGTGATCTGGCTGGGCGCCCGGCAGGTGATGGACGGTGCGCTCAGCGCCGGCATGCTGATCGCTTTCAGTGCCTACAAGGACCAGTTCAACAGCCGCGTGTCCGGGCTGATCGACAAGCTGGTCGACGTGGTGATGCTGCGCCTGCATGGTGAGCGCCTGTCGGACATTGTGCTGGAGGCCGCCGAACCGCAGTCACCGCCATTGCCGGAGGCAGACGCAGCGCCGGTGCCGCGCCTGGAAGTGCGTCAGCTGAGGTTCCGCTATAACGCCTACGAGCCGTGGGTACTGGACGGCGTTTCGCTGGTCATCGAACCGGGTGAGTCGCTGGCCATCGTCGGCCCTTCAGGTTGCGGCAAAAGTACGCTGTTGAACGTGATGCTGGGCATCCTCGTACCGGTGGAAGGGCAGGTACTGCTCGATGGCGAGCCCATTGACGCCCGCTCGATAGGCCGGCTGCGCCGGATCAGCGCCACTGTGCTGCAGGACGACGTGCTGTTCGCCGGCTCGATCGCCGACAACATCAGCTTTTTCGCCACCGACGCCGACCCGGCCTGGATCGAACAGTGTGCACGCCTGGCTGCCGTGCATGACGACATCGCGCGCATGCCGATGGCCTACAACACGCTGGTCGGCGACATGGGCGCAGTGCTCTCCGGCGGGCAGAAGCAGCGTATCCTGTTGGCCCGCGCGCTGTACCGCCGCCCGAAGCTGCTGTTCCTCGACGAAGCCACCAGCCACCTGGACATCCAGCGCGAGGCGGCAGTCAACCAGGCGCTGGAAGCGCTGCACATAACCCGCGTGATCGTCGCCCATCGGCCGGATACCATCCGCTCGGCCCAGCGGGTGGTGGCGCTGCTCGACGGGCGGCTGACGAGCGCATCATGAAGCGCCGCGCAATGCTGGCCATGCTGCTTTGTCTGTGCGGCCTTCAGGGCCAGGCCGCGCAGCCCCTGCAAGCCTGCCCCGGGCCATGGCCTGCCGACCAGCCGCTGTCCTTGTCCCGCGCCGTGGCCATGGCCTTGTGCGCCGACCCCGAGCTGCAGGCCGCCTGGCGTACGGAATTGAGCAGCCAGGCCAGCATGGAGGCCGAACGCTCGGCCTACTGGCCGACCTTGCAGGGGCAGGCGAACAGTGGCCGGGCCAACCGCAAAACGCGCTATGACGGTTTTCCCGAAGCCAACTCCAGCCTCGACGCCCGGACCAGCGGCTATGGGCTGAGCCTCAACTGGGTGCTGTACGACTTCGGCCTGCGCGACGCCAGGGTGGAAAGCGCCCGCCAGTTGCTCAATGCGGCCAGCAGCAGTCGGGTGGAAAAGATCCAGCAGGTGGTACTGGGCACCAGCAAGGCGTTCTACCAGGTGCAGGCCAGCAGTGCCTTGCTCGAAGCCCGGCGCAGCATCGAGGCGCTGGCGGCCGACAGCTTGCGGGTGACCACCGCCAAGCACCAGGCCGGGGCAGGGGAGCGCGCTGATCGCTTGCAGGCACAGACCACCTTCGAGCAGGCGCAGTTGGAGCGGGTGTTGGCCGAAGGTGACCTGGCCATTGCCCACGGTGCGCTGGCCAGCGCTTTGAACCTGTCGCCTTCCGCGCCGCTGCGCCTGGAAGCACTGGACGAGCCGCAAGGCCAGGAAGCGCGCTTCATGCAAAGTGTCGATGCGTTGATGGAGCAGGCCCGGCAGACCCACCCGTCAGTGGACAGCGCTCGCGCCCAATGGGCCTCCAGCCTGGCCAAGGCCGAGGCGGAGCGGGCCCAGGGGCGGCCGACCATCTCGCTGTACAGCGACTACCGGCATGAGGATACGCCGGTCGAACAGGTGGCCTCGCGGCAGCAGATCGAAACCTGGACCGTGGGCGTGCAGGTCAGCGTGCCGATCTTCGATGGCTTTCTGGCCCGCCGCCGGGCGCGGGCGGCCGAGGCGGAAGCGGCGGCGCGGGAGCAGGACCTGTACGGTGCGCAGCGGGCCATCGCCCTGAGTGTCTGGCGCAGCCGCCAATCCCTGGAGGCGCGCACCCAGGCGCTGGTCATCAGCCGCCGGCTGGTCGCCAGTGCCCGTCAGTCGCACCGGGTGGCGCTGGGGCGGTACAAGGCCGGTGTCGGCAGCATCATCGAGCTGCTCAATGCCCAGAACGATCTGGCCAACGCGCAGCAACGGCGGGTCGCGTCGGTGGTCGACTGGTACACCGCGCGCCTGCAACTAGCTGCTGACCTCGGCCAGCTGGACGGCCGCGAGTATTGACGCGGGGGTTACTCCGCCCAGGCCGGGTCACCGGTGAACACCACGGTGATCCAGCGATCCGGGCCTTCGCCGCCGACTGCCTCGCCGACTTCGTCGCGCAAGGCATCCCACTCGGCGATCGAGCGCGGCGGCATGTCCGCCGGCACGATGAAATAGAGTTCGATCTCGCGTGAGCGCCCGACCTTGGCCACGTAGGCCTTGTAGGACTTCAAGCCGTGCCTGGCGACGAACTGTCGGGCGATGGTGTCGACATGCAGCTTGAGGTCGCCCGGTGTCACCAAAAAAATCTCTGACAGCGCCTGACGCACCACCGACAGCGGCAGCGGAATGATCACCAGGCAGACCAGTGCCAGTACCGCCGGGTCGATGTACGGCGATACCCACTCCCATTGCGTGCCCTGCACGGCGTAACCAAAGCAGAAGGCAATCAACAGGGCGGCGGTGATGCTGGCCGACATCACCCAGCCTTTGACGTCCATGCGCACGAAGTCTGACTTGAGCTTGCGGTTGGCGCGATGTTCCACCACGGCGATGGTCGCGCAGGCGACCACGGTCAGCAGCGCATAGACCATGGCGATGCCGAACTCCAGGTGGCGGCCGCCTTGCAGCAGGCTGCTGACTGCGTTGATCAGCGCGTAGATGGCGACGCCGCTGAGCAGGATCCCATTGAGTGCCAGGACCATCGGCTCCAGGTGCCAGAAGCCCATGGTGAAGCGCTCGCGCAGCTTGCGCGAGAGTTGCAGGCTGGTGGCGTGCGAGGTGATCAGTTTGACCACCACCAGCGACAGGCCGCTCATGCTGGCGTCGACCAGCGAATAGACGCCGTCGAAGACGATCGAGAAAGAGCCGGAGGCCAGGCCGAAGCCGATACCGATGGTGGCGATGAACAAGGTAACGGCGATCGAGGTGCGTAACAGGCCCTGTTCGCTGGTGATATCGAAGAAGGAAGAACGGGTTGCGGTTTGCATGGGGTGTGCTCGGTAAATAGCGATGTTTCTATGTTGGCTGTGCTGGCCCCTTCGCGGATGAACCCGCTCCCACAGATACAGCGCAGCTCGCTGGGCGATATTCCTGTGGGAGCTGGCAGAGGCCCTTACAGGCTAGACGCGAAACTGTTCCATCAATGCCTGCTGTTGATTCGCCAGTCGATTGAGCGCCTGGCTGATGCGTGCCGATTCATCCGCCTGGCCCGAGAGCGATTCGGTCACGTCGCGAATCCCGGCCACATTGCGGTTCACTTCCTCGGCCACCGCGCTCTGCTCCTCGGCCGCCGAGGCAATCTGCAGGTTCATGTCGCTGATCACCGCCACGGCCTCGCCGATGCGCTCCAGTGCGGGCAGCGCCTGCTCCATGCGCGTGGCGCTGGCCTGAGCCTGGCGCTGGCCTTCATGCATGGCGCCAACCACGTCCTGGGTGCCTTGCTGTAGCCCTTCGATCACTTGGCGGATCTCTTCCACCGACACCTGGGTGCGCTGGGCCAGGCTGCGCACTTCATCGGCGACCACGGCAAAGCCACGCCCGGCCTCGCCTGCGCGAGCGGCTTCGATGGCGGCATTGAGCGCCAGCAGGTTGGTCTGCTCGGCAATTGCGCGGATCACCTCAAGCACCGAGCCGATCTGCTCGCTGCGCTGCTCCAGCGCTCGGGCCTCGCCCATGGCGGCGTCCATGCCGGTGGCCAGTTGGTCGATGGTCTGGCGGGTGCTGGCGATCAACTGCAAGCCTTCACGGCTGGCCTGATCGGCGCCGCGTGCAGCCTGGGCGGCCTGGGCCGCGTTGTGGGCGACATCCTGGGCGGTGGCGCTCATTTCGTTGGCGGCGGTGGCGACCTGTTCGATTTCCCGCTGCTGTTGCTGCATGCCATTGCTGGTCTGGCTGGCAATAGCGGCGGATTGGTCGGCGGTGCCGCGGGCTTCGAGCAGCGAGCCTTTGACCTGGGCGATCACCGGCTGGAGCTTGTCGAGGAAGCGGTTGAACCAGCCTGTCAGCTGGCCCAGTTCGTCCTGACGGGCGTAGTCCAGGCGACGGGTCAGGTCGCCTTCACCACTGGCGATGTCTTTCAGCCGGTCGGCCACGGCGAGGATCGGCCGGGTCACGCCCCGCGCCGTCAGCCAGACCAGCAGCAGGCCGATGATGGCGGCGCCCAGGCCGATCAGCAGGCTGGTCAGGTTGGCGCTCTGGTTATGAGCGTCCAGGCGCAGGTTGAGGGCCAGGGCCGGCGCTTGCAGCACTGCCTCAGGCAGCTCCAGTTGCACCTGCCACGGGGTGGCGTCGGGGATCGGCGCGAACGGCCGGGTGACGCGCAGCAGGCCCTGGTCCACTTCTTTGTCCAGCGGCTGGCCCAGCTTGCTGGCGTCACGGCTATGCCCGGCGAGCAGGCCGGCAGCGCTGACAATGCTGACCTGGCCCTGGCCATCGAACAGCTCCTGGCGGCCATCCAGGCTCAGTTGCTGGAGGTTATCCAGGCCGATGTCCAGACCGACCACGCCCACCACCTTGCCGTTTTCCAGCAGGGGCAGGGCGATGCTGGTCATCAGCACCTGGTGGCCGTTGACCTCGTCGAGGTAGGGTTCGAGCACGCAGGCCCGGGTGGTTTCCTGCGGGCAGGTCAGCCAGCGGTTCCTGGCCAGGCCATTGGTGCCAGGGCTATTGTCGTTCAGCATCGATTCGGGCATCGCCTCAAGGTCCAGGGTGCCTGGGCGAGGTTGCGACCAATACAATGAGAAGCGTCCGCTTTCGTTGCTGCCGCTGGTCTCCTGGCCGATGAACTGATTATCCAGATGGTCGAGCGCATTGGGCTGGAACACCAGGTACAGGCCGATCACGTCCGGGTTGCCGGCCAGGCTGGCATGGGCCTGGCGGGTCAATTCGGCGCGCAGGTCGGTGCCGCCCTTGGCCTTGAGCACCTGTACCAGGCGGGCGAAGCCGTTGCCGTACTGGTAGGCGTCCATGAAGTAGCGCTGAATGCGCAGCGCCTGGGTTTCGGCGTGGGCCTGCAGGCGCAGGCGCGCACTGTGTTCGAGCATTTCCGTGTTGGCCTGGTTGACCAGCGCTGCGCTGCGCCGCGACTGGGCCAGTGAGCTGGCGACCAGCAAGGCGACGATGACCAGCAGGCAGAGGCCGGCGAGCAGGGTGATTTTCCACTGGATGGACAGGCGACGCAGCAGCATGAGGACTTTCCTTATCGGGCAACAACAACGCCCGCGTTCAGGCGCGGGCGTTGTCGGTGGCTGGAGTCAATCAGCGACGTAGTTCGGTGGCGAGACCCGGAAGGCCTTGGTCAGCCAGGCCAGGTGCAGCAGCCCGGCCAGTGCCCAGAGGCCGCCGAAGATCAACGAGTTCTCGTTGAGGTCGAGCCAGAGCTTGGCGATGATGCAGAAGCCGATGGTTGGCAGCACCAGGTACTTCATCTTGTTGGCCAGCCCCTGGCGATTGCCCTCGCGCAGGTAGCAGTGGCTGATCACCGACAAGTTGACGAAGCTGAACGCGACCAGGGCGCCGAAGTTGATGATCGAGGTGGCGGTGACCAGGTCGAAGAAGATTGCCGAGAGGGCGATCACGCCGACCACGGCGATGTTCACGATTGGCGTCTTGTAGCGCGGGTGCAGGCGGGCGAACACACCGCTCGGGATCACATTGTCACGGCCCATCACATACAGCAGGCGCGATACGCTGGTCTGCGAAGCCAGGCCCGAGGCGATGGTGTTGATCACCGTGCAGGCGATGAAAACCGACTGGAACAGCTTGCCACCGACATACAAGGCGATTTCCGGCAATGCTGCTTCCGGGTCGTGGAAGCGTGCGTTGGTCGGGAAGTAGGCCTGCATGAAGTACGACACGGCGATGAACACCACGCCACCGATCAGGGCGGTGAGGAAGATCGCCCGCGGGATGATCTTGCCTGGCTCCTTGGTTTCTTCGGACAGGCAGGTCACTGCGTCGAAGCCCAGGAACGAGAAGCACAGGATGGTTGCACCGGCAGCCAGGGCGCTGAGTTGCGTCTGCGAGTCGGCGAACGGGATCAGGCTCCAGGTGCTCCCCAGCCCCTCGCCCTGACCCAGGCCGCGAATGCACAGGTAGATGAACACCGACATGATCATCAGCTGCACCACCACGAACAACAGGTTGAAGTGCGCGACCAGATTGATACTGCGCATGTTGATCAGGCTGATCAGGGTGACGAAGCCGGCCACCCACATCCACGCCGGCACTTCAGGGAACATCGCCGAAAGGTAGAGCTTGGCCAGCAGGGCGTTGACCATGGGCAGCAAGAGGTAGTCCAGCAGCGAAGACCAGCCGACCAGGAAGCCAACGTGCGGGTTGATGGCGCGTTGGGTGTAGGTATAGGCGGAGCCGGACTGCGGGAACCGGCGTACCAGTGTGCCGTAGCTCACAGCGGTGAACAGAACGCCGGCCAGGGCCAGCAGATAGGCACTGGGAACGTGGCCGTTGGTAACGCCGGACACGATGCCGAACGTGTCGAACACGGTCATCGGCGTGAGGTACGCCAGACCGATGATGACCACGTGCCAGAGGCGCAGGGATTTACGGAATTGGCCGTTGCCGGTGGCGTTGTGGTCATGCTGCATGCTGGTGTGGCTCCATGTTGTTCACCTTTTTGTTTGGAGCAGAGATAGGCGCGGGCTAGGCGCCGACGTCAGGCTTGCAGTGCCTTGGCGAGGAGGTTGAAGCGTGCGGGCAGGGGCATCCGAGCATCATGACGGCGCGACTTTTTCTTCTTCGTGGATCGGGCGCTGAGCGAGGTGGTGAAAATAAAAAACGATTGGTAGGGAGGCGTCAAGTTAAACATGACAAGATGTTGCGAAATTGAAATATTTATTAGGTGAACACCCTGAATGTTCGATTTTTGCGCGTTTTTTTGCGGTTTCGAGCGAGCGCGATGTTCGTAAAAATGAACGATTGTCGGACGCTTCGCAAATTCATCCTTTCTGCCTTGAGGCCGTCACTCGTCTGGCGCGGCAATGATATCCTTTTGCACCCCTCGCAGCCGATTGGCTGCGAATCTGCCCATATGGACATCGATCGGTTCTATTCATGAAGAAATCAGTAGGCATTCTTTGCGGCCTGGCCATCGCCATCGCCGTCGTGACCACCGCTGGCGCCTGGTACACCGGCAAGCAACTGCCGGGGGAGCTGGAAAATGCTGTCAGCCGCAGCAACGAACAGCTCAAAAAAGCCCTGGTCAATCATGGCGGCAGCATGACGGTTGAGCTGGTATCCCTCGATCAGCATCTGTTCAGCAGCACGGCGCAGTATCGGCTCAAGGCCAAGGACATCAACCTCGGCCATGGCGAAGTGCTCAGCTTCGACCTGGGCATGACCGACCAGATCGAACACGGCCCGTTCCCATGGTCGCGGGTCAAGGCGCTGCAACTGATGCCCGTGCTGGCCGCCAGCAACAGCAGCTTGCAGAAGGATGAACTGACTGCCCCGTGGTTCGCTGCGGCAGGCGAGCAATCGCCGATCCGCGCGCATACCAGCCTGGGCTTTGCTGGCAACGTCGACAGCACCATCACCGTGGCACCGCTCAAGCACACCGAGGCCAATGGCAGCAGCCTGGACTTCTCCGGCATGACCCTGGAGGTCAGCGGTGATCAGGAAGGCAAGGCGTCGAAGTTCCACGGCAGCGCGGATCGCTTCGAGATGAAGCTGGTCGGCGACGACCAGCCGCCAACCACCCTCGAACTTTCGGGCCTGAAGGTTGGCGGCAACCTTACGGCCAGCAAGCACGACGCCGTATACGTCGGCGAGGTCGACATGCTGTTGGCGCAGGCCAGGGCGACCTTGGGTGACAAGCAGCAGGAACTGGTGCTCAAGGGGCTCCAGCAGACTGTCCAGCAGACCCTGGATGGCCCCGACACCGTGGCGGGTCGCGTGGATTATCGGGTGGCTGATATCACCTGGGATGGCCGTGCGGTCGGCAATGTGCAGATGGGCGTGAGCATCAAGTCGCTCAATGCGCCGGCCTTGCAGTCATTGTCGAAGTGGTACCAGGCCCACCTGCCGGAGTTCGAAGCGGCCCAGGCTGCCGGTCAACCGGTGCCGGAAATCCAGATGGATGAGGCGGAAAAAGCCCGGTTCCACGGAGATCTGCAACAGTTGCTGGCCTCCAAGCCCAAGCTGGCGATCGAGAACCTGGCGTTGCGCACTGCCAATGGCGAGAGCCGCTTCGAACTGTCGATGGACTTTTCCAACCCGGCTTCGTTCGACCTGCCGCCAGACCAGCTGAGCAAGCAACTGATCACCGAAGTGAAGAGCAAGCTGACCTTGTCCAAGCCGATGATCGGCGACCTGGCGACCTTGCAGGCGCTGCTGGAAGGGCAGACCGATGCCCAGGCGATTGCCATGCAGTCCGGCCAGGCCGGGGAGATGGTCGGCATGATGGCGCTGCAGAGCGGCCTGGCCACCGTGCAGGGCAACGATGTGGTGTCGAGCCTGCACTATGCCGATGGCATGGTCGATTTCAACGGCAAGAAGATGACCGTCGAAGCGTTCGCCATGTTGCTGGCGGCGCATTTTGCCGCCATGCAACCGCAGGGCTGATGTTCTGCCTGTGCTGGCCTCTTCGCGGCTAAAGCCGCTCCCACAGGGATCAACTCGCGCCTGAGGTCAGCACAGGTCTGTGGGAGCGGCTTTAGCCGCGAAGAGGCCAGCACAGGCATTACAAAAACCGCTTTTGAATTCCCCAGATTGTCTGTAGCCTTCGGCGTCCGATAATAATCCGCGCCCGCAGAGGGCCGTGGCGGCACGCCTGCCGTCCGGCACCCCTAGCCGATCTGCCAGGGCCGGGTGATACACTCGATTTGACGCGCACGCGCGCCTGCAGGTCCAGCGATCATGACCCAGATTTCCGAACGCCTGTTGGTTCAGGCCCACCTTGACGCCAAGCAGCCCAACCCGCTGACCGCCGGGCAGGAGGCCGAATACCGTGCGGCCATCGCTGCCGAGCTGAAAGCCCAGAACGCCGTGCTGGTAGCCCACTATTACTGCGACCCGGTCATCCAGGCGCTGGCTGAAGAGACGGGCGGTTGCGTGTCCGACTCGCTGGAAATGGCCCGCTTCGGCAAGAACCACCCTGCCGAGACGGTGATCGTCGCGGGTGTGCGCTTCATGGGCGAAACCGCCAAGATCCTCACCCCGGAAAAACGCGTGTTGATGCCGACCCTGGAGGCCACCTGTTCGCTCGACCTGGGCTGCCCGGTCGAAGAGTTCTCGGCCTTCTGCGACCAGCACCCCGAGCGTACCGTGGTGGTTTATGCGAATACCTCTGCTGCGGTGAAGGCACGGGCGGACTGGGTGGTGACCTCCAGCTGCGCGCTGGAGATCGTCGAAAGCCTGATGGATAACGGTGAGACCATTATCTGGGGCCCGGACCAGCACCTTGGCCGTTACATCCAGAAGCAGACCGGTGCCGACATGCTGCTGTGGGACGGTGCCTGCATCGTTCACGAAGAGTTCAAGTCGCGCCAGCTGGCCGACATGAAGGCGCTGTACCCGGATGCCGCCATCCTGGTACACCCGGAGTCGCCGGAAGCGGTCATCGAGCTGGCCGACGCGGTAGGCTCGACCAGCCAGCTGATCAAGGCAGCGCAAACCCTGCCGAACAAGACCTTCATCGTCGCCACTGACCGCGGCATCTTCTACAAGATGCAGCAGCTGTGCCCTGACAAGGAATTCGTCGAAGCGCCGACGGCCGGCAACGGCGCGGCCTGCCGCAGCTGCGCGCATTGCCCGTGGATGGCGATGAATACCCTGGAGCGGGTGCTGGATTGCCTGCGGCACGGGAGCAACGAGATCTTCGTTGACCCGGCGCTGGTACCGAAGGCCATCAAGCCGCTGAACCGCATGCTCGACTTTACCCAGGCGGCTCGCCTGAAGCTCTCCGGTAACGCTTGAGATTGCTGGGGCCGCTTTGCGGCCCATTCGCGACACAAGGCCGCTCCTACAGGCGATCGCGTACCCATGCAGGAGCGGCCTTGTGTCGCGAATGGGGCGCAAAGCGGCCCCAGGATCTCAGCGGCCCATCATTTCCTGAACCATGCGCTTCTGCTCCATGATTTCGCGCTGGCGCTGGTCGATCTGCGAAGCCAGCGGGAAGTTGCCGCCCGCCCGCCGCTTGGCGTAGTCCAGCTGCTGTACCGCCTGGTCGAAATCCCCCACCAGCGTGAAGTATTCGGCGCGCGCCCGATGCAGCCCGATGGTATTGCCCGACAACCCGCGCACTTCCGCCATGTCGTACCAGACGTCCGGGTCATCCGGTCGGCTCTTGAGCAGGTCTTCCAGCACCTTCTCGGCCTCGGCGGGCTTGTTCTGCTTCACCAGCAGGTCGGCACGTACCTGTTTCAGCGGGTAGTTGGCCGGGTATAGCCCCTGCATGCGCTCGGCACGTTGCTGTGCGTCGGCCAGGCGGTTGTTGGTGATATCCAGGTCGATCTGCGCCAGGTTGTAGGTAATGTCGTTGGGCGCTTTGGCCAGCAATGGCTTGAGGTTTTCTCGCGCTTCGTTGAGCTGGCCACCCTTGATCTGCGCCAGGGCCAGGCCATAGCGGGCGGCATCGAGTTTTGGATCTTCGTCGAGCTGGGCGCGGAAGCGCTTGGCTGCCAGACCTGAGGTGCCCTCGTAAGTGAGTGCCACCCGGGCGCGGATCAGCTGGTAGCGTTGGCTGTCCTCGACGCCGCCTTTGGGCGCCTGCTCGGCGCGGTTGCGGGTGTCGGCGATACGCGATTCGGTTACCGGGTGAGTCAACAGGAATTCTGGCGGCTTGGCATCGTAGCGGTACTGGCGCGCCAGGCGCTCGAACATGGTCGGCATGTTGCGCGGGTCGTAGCCGGCCCTTTCCAGGTTCTGGATGCCCACGCGGTCGGCTTCCTGTTCGTTCTGCCGCGAGAAGCGCCGTTGTTCCTGGAGAGCCGCCGCCTGGGTACCGGCGATCATGCCGATGCCGGCATCACCGGCGCCGCCCGCCGCCAGCACGATGCCAGCCAGCAGGGCCGCCATCATCGGCAGTTGCATGCGCTGCTGGGCCTCGACGCCGCGGGCGAAGTGGCGTTGCGACAAGTGCGCGAGTTCGTGCGCCAGCACCGAGGCATATTCGCCTTCGGTCTGGGCATTGAGGAACAAGCCGCCGTTGACACCGACGATGCCGCCCGGCGCGGCAAAGGCATTGAGTTCGCGGCTGTCGATGAGGATGAATTCCAGGCGTCGGTCCTGCAGCTGGCTGGTTTCGGCCAGGCGGTAGACGGTGGTTTCGACGTAGTCCTTGAGCTGTGGGTCGTTGAGTTGGTTGACCTGGCCGCGCAGCAGGCTCAGCCAGGCGCGGCCAAGGTCGTGCTCCTGCTTGGGTGAAACGATGGCGGAACTGGCGTCGCCCAGTGACGGCAGGTCGTCGGCGTGGCCTGGAAGGGCCATGAGGCAGGCCAGCGCCAGCAGGGTAGGGCGCAGTAGATTCATGCAGAAGCTCGCGTCGATGAAAAGCCTTACTGTAGCCGGGTCGCGCGGAGCCGACCAGTGGCGGTATGCTACCGAGCTTTCCCCAAGACTTTCTGCCTCGCCCTGGAGACGCACCCGATGAGTGACCCCCTGACCTGCGACGCCGAACTCGACGCCAGCGGGCTGAACTGCCCGTTGCCGCTGCTCAAGGCGAAGATGGAACTCAATCGCCTGGCCAGCGGTGCGATCCTCAAAGTCGTCGCCACCGATGCAGGTTCGCAGCGCGACTTCCGCACTTTCGCCAAGCTTGCCGGTCATACCCTGCTGCAAGAAACGGCCGAGGCCGGTACCTATACCTACTGGCTCCGCAAGGCCTGAGCCAACCGAAGGATCGTCAATGTTCAAAGTGCTTCGCGACTGGATAGAGCGCTACTTCTCCGATGAGGAAGCGGTGGTGCTGGCGGTCCTGCTGTTCCTCGCCTTCACCGCAGTGCTCACCCTCGGCGGCATGCTGGCGCCCGTGCTGGCCGGTATGGTCCTGGCGTTCCTGATGCAGGGCCTGGTCAATGCCCTGGAGCGCATGCGGATGCCGACCCGGTTTGCGGTGATGCTGGTGTTCGCCCTGTTCATGGGGGCGCTGGCGGTGTTCATGCTGGTGCTGGTGCCGCTGCTCTGGCATCAGCTGATTACGCTGTTCAACGAATTGCCGGGGATGCTCGGCAAATGGCAGTCGCTGCTGCTCCTGCTGCCGGAGCGTTATCCGCACCTGGTGTCGGACGAGCAGGTGTTGCATGCGATCGAGTCGGTGCGCGGCGAAATCGGCAAGTTCGGGCAATGGGCGCTGACCTTCTCGCTGTCGAGCCTGCCGCTATTGGTCAACGCGATGATCTACCTGGTGCTGGTGCCGATCCTGGTGTTCTTCTTCCTCAAGGACCGCGAGCTGATCGGGCGCTGGGTCAGTGGTTACCTGCCGCGTCAGCGCACCCTGCTGAACCGCGTGGGTAGCGAGATGAACCGGCAGATCGCCAATTACATTCGCGGCAAGGGCATCGAAATCCTGATCTGCGGGATCGCCACCTACATAGCCTTCATCAGCCTGGGGCTCAATTACGCCGCGTTGCTGGCGCTGCTGGTGGGGTTGTCGGTGGTGGTGCCCTACGTGGGCGCGGTGGTCGTGACCGTGCCGGTGACGTTGATCGCGCTGTTCCAGTGGGGCTGGGGCGACCAGTTCATTTTCCTGATGACGGTGTACGCGATCATCCAGGCGCTGGATGGCAACGTGCTGGTGCCGCTGCTGTTCTCCGAGGCGGTGAGCCTGCACCCGGTGGCGATCATCTGCGCGGTGCTGCTGTTTGGGGGGCTGTGGGGCTTCTGGGGGATCTTCTTTGCGATCCCGCTGGCGACCTTGATCAAGGCTGTGCTGGATGCCTGGCCTCGGCAGGAGCCGAGCGTCTCGCCGATGTTGTGAATGTAACTGGGGCCGCTTTGCGGCCCTTCGCGGGCACGCCCGCTCCCACAGGAATGGCGCCAGCTTTCAACATGTGGGCAAGACAGTTGCTGCCACAGGAATCGTGCAAGTCCTTGTGGGAGCGGGCGTGCCCGCGAAGGGCTGCAAAGCAGCCCCAGTCAAACTCAGGCTTTATTCAAGGCCTGGGCCGCTGCCAGCACGGCATCCACATGCCCCGGTACTTTCACGCCACGCCATTGCTGACGCAGTACGCCATCCTTGTCGATCAGGAACGTGCTGCGATCGACGCCCAGGTATTCTTTGCCATACAGCTTCTTCAGCTTGATCACGTCGAACAGTTGGCACAGGGCCTCGTCCTTGTCGCTGATCAGCTCGAACGGGAAGCCTTGCTTGGCCTTGAAGTTTTCATGCGACTTGATGCCATCGCGTGACACGCCGAACACCACGGTGTTGGCGGCGGCAAAGGCATCATGCTGGTCGCGGAAACCCTGGCCTTCGGTGGTGCAGCCCGGGGTGCTGTCCTTTGGATAGAAGTACACCACGACCTGCTGGCCCTTGAGCTCGGCAAGGCTGACGGTCTGGCCGCTGGTGGCCTGGGCCTGGAAGTCGGCGACGGGTTGGTCGAGAGCTACTGCCATGGTCGGTTTCCTTACATGGGGTTCTGTGGACGCCATGGCTCGATCAGCGCATCGAGGTTCAGGGCATCGGCGAAGTCCAGGAACTGGTCGCGCAGCCAGCTGATCTGCGTGCCAGCCGGCAGGATCACGGTGAACTGGGCGTTGAGCATGCTGCTGCCAGTCTGCGGCGCCAGGTAGGTATCGCAGGTCATGGCTTCGAGCTCGACGCGGTGGTCGAGGAAGAACTGGCACAGCTCGTTGATGATGTCCGGGCGATAGGCGGCGCTGACGTAGGCCACATAGGGCAGGGCCTGCGGGCGCACTTCCTGGTCGGCGCTGCGCACCACGTCGAGGGTCAGGCCGTGTTTCTTGCCCAGGCCCGGGAGCATGGCTTCGAGGCGTGCCAGGGCATCCCAGCTGCCGCCTACCTGCAGCACCAGGGCGCTGGTCTCGCCGTGGCGGCTCAGGCGCGATGTGACCACCGCGCAGCGGTTTTCGAAGGCGGCGCGGCTGAGGACGTTGGCCAGCTCCATTGGGTTGGGGCCCAAGGCGCTGATGACAAGGAATTGTTCGCGGACGGTGGGGGTGGACATGCAGCATTCCTAAAGCGATGAGCGGTCGGTGCAGGACGGGCGAAAGCCTCCTGTCGGCAGGGCCCGGGGCTCGCATGCGAGGACGTGGACGCTGGCCGGGGAGCAGGGTCGGCGGCCCGGCGGGCCGCGCTGCACCGATCAAAGGATCAAGGGTAGCGAAATAAGGCGCCGAGGGGAATGCTCCGCCCGCCTGCTTCGCTTGTGCAAGGCCGATGCCCCCAGTACCATTACCGCTCTCTTTTTCCGGCAGGAGCAGTTACATGATTGCGGGCAGTATGGTGGCGTTGGTCACACCCATGGATGCACAAGGGCGTCTGGACTGGGTCAGCCTCGACAAACTTGTAGACTTCCACCTGGAAAACGGCACCCACGCGATCGTCGCAGTCGGCACCACCGGTGAGTCGGCCACGCTCGATGTCGAAGAGCACATCCTGGTCATCAAGCACGTGGTCGAGCGCGTCAAGCGCAGCAACAAGCCGATCCCGGTGATCGCCGGCACCGGTGCGAACTCCACCACAGAAGCCGTGCACCTGACCCAGAACGCCAAGAATGCCGGCGCCGACGCCTGCCTGCTGGTCGTGCCGTACTACAACAAGCCGACCCAGGAAGGCCTGTACCAGCACTTCAAGCACATTGCCGAAGCCGTCGACATTCCGCAGATCCTCTACAACGTGCCCGGTCGCACCTCCTGCGACATGCAGGCCGAGACCGTGATCCGCCTGTCGAAGGTCAAGAACATCATCGGCATCAAGGAAGCCACCGGCGACCTGGCCCGTGCCAAGGCCATTCTCGAGGGTGTCGACAAGGATTTCATCGTCCTGTCCGGCGATGACCCGACTGCCGTCGAGCTGATCCTGATGGGCGGCAAGGGCAACATTTCCGTCACCGCCAACGTCGCCCCGCGCGGCATGGCCGACCTGTGCGAGGCCGCCCTTGAGGGCAATGCCGAGAAGGCCCGCGCTATCAACGAAAAACTCATGCCGCTGCACAAAGACCTGTTCTGCGAAGCCAACCCGATCCCTGTCAAGTGGGCGCTGGTGGAAATGGGCCTGATGCACAAGGGCATTCGCCTGCCGCTGACCTGGCTGAGCGAAGGTTGCCACGAAAAAGTCCGTACTGCCTTGCGCCAGTCCGGCGTACTGGTTTAAGAGGAAGTACACCGCATGAAGCGACTGGCTGGTCTTTCCGCACTCGCCCTGATTATTTCCAGCACCAGTGGGTGTGGCTGGCTGTGGGGCGAGGATGGCTATTTCCGCGACCGCGGCAGCGATTACCTGCAGGCGCACCCGACCGCGCCGATGCAGTTGCCGCCAGACGCCGGCAACGTCAAGCGCCTCGATCCGTTGCTGCCGATCCCGCGCAACGTCGCCGACGATCATGCCACTGGCGAGTTCGAAGTGCCGCGCCCGCAGCCACTCACCGCTGGCGCCGAAGCCAGCGACTACACCCTGCAACGCAGCGGCAGCAGCCGCTGGGTGCTGGCCCAGCATTCGCCGGCCGAAGTATGGCCGGTGGCGCACCAGTTCTTCGAGGACAATGGTTTCCGCATCGCTGACGAGCGCCCGCAGACCGGTGAGTTCAGCACCACCTGGCAGCGTTTCGACGAACTGTCGGCATCGCTCGGCCAGCGTCTGTCGAGCACTGCCAGCAGTGGCGACAGCGAAGTGCGTGTGCGTGTTCGTATCGAGCCCGGCGTGCAGCGCAACACCTCCGAGGTGTACATCGTCAGCGTCGAGCGCCCGGCCGGCAGCACCGCCGACACTGCGTTCCCGTCCACTTCGGCCAACACCGGGGCCGACGCGCTGCTGGTCGACGAAATGCTTGCCAGCATGAGCCGCAGCGCCGAGAAGGGCGGTTCGGTATCGCTGCTGGCTGCGCGTGACTTCGACGCGCCTAGCCGTGTCACCCTAAGCGAAGACGGCAGCGGCAACCCGGTGCTGTTCCTCGGCTCGGACCTGGACCGTGCCTGGTCTGGCGTGGGCCGGGCCCTGGAGCAGGGTGGCCAGTGGCGTGTCGAGGACATCAACCGCAGCCTGGGCCTGTACTACATCAACCTGTCGGAAAAGCCTGACGACAAGCAGAACGAGCCTGGCTTCTTCAGCCGTGTGTTCGGCAGTGCTCCGACCAAGGAAGAGCGTGAAGCCCGCGCCGAGCGTTATCAGGTACGCCTGAGCAAGGTGGGCGAAAGCGTGCAGGTCACCGTCGAGAAGAACATCAACACCGTGGCCCCGGCCGACGTCGCCCGCCGCGTGCTGAGCGCCATTCAGGACCACCTGGGCTAAGTGCGCTTCGCGGTACTCGGAAGCGGCAGCCAGGGAAATGGCACGCTGATCGCCAGTGGTGACACGTTCATCCTGGTCGATTGCGGCTTTTCCCTGCGTGAAACCGAGCGGCGCCTGGCGCTGCTCGGGGTGTCGGCGGCACAACTGAGCGCTGTGCTGGTCACCCATGAACATGCCGACCACGTGCATGGGGTGGGGTTGCTGTCTCGGCGCTACAATGTACCGGTCTACCTCAGCCAAGGCACATTGCGCGGCATGCGCAAGCCGGTTGAGGTGGCCGGTTTTCTCGCGTGTGGCCAGCAGCTGCAGATCGGTGGGCTGGAAGTGAGCCCGGCACGGGTCGAGCACGACGCCTACGAACCGTTGCAGTACGTGTTCAGCGACGGCCGCCGGCGTTTCGGCATGCTCACCGACCTGGGGTCGTACGATGCGCTGCTGCTCGAGCGCTACCGGGGCCTGGACGCACTGCTGATCGAAGCCAACCACTGCCGCGAGCTGCTCGCGCGCGGTCACTACCCGGCCTTCCTGAAGCAGCGGGTAGGTGGCATGCAAGGACATTTGAACAATCACCAGGCCGCGCGCCTGGTGCAGGAGTTGGGCTGGAACACCTTGCAGCACCTGGTGCTGGCCCACCTCAGCAGCAAGAACAACCTGCCACACTTGGCCCGTCAGTGCTTCGTCGACACCCTTGGGTGCGACCCGGACTGGCTCCAGGTGGCGAATCAGGAACACGGGCTCGACTGGCGCGAAATCGCCTAGCCCAACACCTCAGCAAGCGGAGCCCAATCATGGAAAAACGCGACGAACTCTACCGCGGCAAGGCCAAATCGGTTTACAAGACCGACGACGCCGACCGCTTGATCCTGCTGTTCCGTAACGACACTTCGGCGTTCGATGGCAAGCGCATCGAGCAGCTTGACCGCAAGGGCATGGTGAACAACAAGTTCAATGCCTTCATCATGCAGAAGCTCGAAGAAGCCGGCGTGCCGACCCAGTTCGACAAACTGCTGGGCGACAACGAGTGCCTGGTGAAGAAGCTGGACATGATCCCGGTCGAGTGCGTGGTGCGCAACTACGCCGCCGGCAGCCTGGTCAAGCGCCTGGGCGTGGAGGAGGGCATCAAGCTGGAGCCGTCCACCTTCGAACTGTTCCTGAAGAACGACGAGAAGGGTGACCCGTTCATCAACGAATCCCACGTTGTCGCTTTCGGCTGGGGTACCGCCGAGCAGCTGGTCGAGATGAAGAAGCTGTCGCTGAAAGTCAACGAAGTGCTGAGCAAGCTGTTCGATGACGCCGGCCTGCTGCTGGTCGACTTCAAGCTGGAATTCGGTGTGTTCCACGGCCAGATCGTCCTGGGCGACGAGTTCAGCCCGGACGGCTGCCGCCTGTGGGACAAGGAAACCCGCAAGAAGATGGACAAGGACCGCTTCCGTCAGGGGCTGGGCGACGTGATCGAGGCCTACGAAGAAGTTGCCAAGCGCCTGGGCGTGCCGCTGTAACCCGCACGTTCACGCAAGCGTCTGATACCACGCGATTTTTTTGGAAAAAAGATTTGCGTTTCAAGAAAACGCTGGTATGATGCGCGGCATTGGAGAGATGCCGGAGTGGTCGAACGGGACGGATTCGAAATCCGTTGTACTGGCAACAGTACCTAGGGTTCAAATCCCTATCTCTCCGCCATACAAGATGAAGCCCCGCAGATTAACGTCTGCGGGGCTTTTTCGTTTCTGGCGTTGTTATCTTCGTTTCAGCTCACCAAGGCGTTGGCTCCAGCGCGCCAACCCCTGTTGGGGTGGTACTGCCCTCGCCATTACGCAGGAACGGCAGGTGCCAGAAGTCGTTGGGCACGATCTCGTCCCCAGGCTTGACGTTCTCCGGGAAGATGAACTCGAACACCGGTGCCACGTACTGCCCGGCAGTCAGGCCGTTGGCGACGGTCAGCCGGCTGGCGTTCTGCAGGCAGCTATCGACACCCGGTTGCGCAAGGGTGTTGGTGGGGACACACAGTGAACGAGCGACCACCCGCAAGGTACGGGTTGGCTGGCTGAGCAGGCCGGTCGGCGCCTTGGACGCACGCAACCGTGCGCGTTGTGGTTGTGGGCCTACGTTTTGCGTGGTGATCCCGCCTGAGGCGCCGGCGCAGGTGGGCGCCAGGACGGCGGCAGGGTCGCATTCCCCGGTCATTTCAAACGGCGTGATCCAGCGGTTGCGCTGTACACCGGTGGCTGGGTCGACATCGATCAGGTAGATGTCCACCGGAGTCTTGACGTCGGTGGTCTCGGCTTCGAGGAAGATCCGGTCCTGGGTTTCCTGGGCTGCACCGTTGACTGCTACCGCAGCCGGGTCTGCAGTGCCGACGCCGAATTCGCCAATGGCCAGATAGCTGGGCTGAGAGCCCGGTTGGGTATAGATACCGAGGTTGGCCTCGATGGTGTGAGCGGAAATGAAGTCCGGCACACCGGCCGTGGTCGATTTGAACAGCGTGCCGGAGTAGGTAATGAAGTCGCCGACTTCAAAGGGTACTTGTTGCGTCGGGTCCGGGTCGGTTGCGGTCCGTGTCGGGTCACTGAAGCGCTTCATGACGAACTGGCTGCAATACAGCTGGCCAGCCTTCGGTGGTGTCAATTCACCGGATGCAGGCAACGCTACGCCGGCCTGGGCAAAGTTGCGGCAGTTGTTGGTTGTGGTTGGAGTGACCACTTTCGGCCGGTTTTTCTGAGGGCACAGCGGGTCATCACCGGTACGTGGCACGCACATCGGGTAACCCGTGGCCGAGTGAATGGTCGGGTTGGCGTCATCTACCGAAAAGCGAGGATCGGGGCTCTGGGCCCTACCGAAACGCCCGTTAGGGTCGTTGATCTGCAAGATGGTCGGTTGCGGCGAGTTGGTACTCGTCACCTCTATGTTCCCGGTGGTCTGGTCAATCCTGCTGATATAACCACTGCCGACCTGGGCCGATTGCTGGGAGACAAAGATCAGCCCGGCAATTTGTTTGCCGGCGACGGTATTGCCGACAACATGCACTTCAAACGATGGGTAAGTGGCCGGTAGTTGTTTAAGACCCAACGGGCCGCCGTGTACGAAGTCCGCCCAGGTGAGTGTATTGGCGGGCATCTGGATGACCGAGTTGCAGGGCACGGTAATAGTTGTGCCGTTGACCACAACAGTACCGCCCAACCGGTCCGGGCTGCTGGTATTCGGGCAGTTGCTGTTGCTGCTGTCGACGGTCATGTCCTGAATGAAGCCGGTGATATCGAAGCCATGAATGGCCAGCGGGTCGGCAAAGATCGGGTCAGGAAGGGTGGGCGTTGTGAAAGGTGATGTCGTGCCCTTGACCGGTTTGTCGGTCCCGCCCTTGGCCCAGGCATCGCCGGGCGAAGCAACAGTCAATGCCAGTGCGGCGAACATTGCACCTGCCAGCAGTGCCGGTTGAGCGAACAGCGTATTGAGCCGCGCTTGAGCGAGGGCTGCGGCCGAAGTCTTGAGTCCTGCAGATATGCTCATAATGGTCTCCGAAATGCTTCCAGCCACGTTGCAAGCATTCGATCCACCGTTAGAGGGCTCGTGTTGCACGAGTGCCTGTGCAAAAACTACGGAGCGATACGGATATCGAATAAACGGCTCGAGCAGGGTAATGCCCATCGGTCTCGGGCGGCGATGAACTGGCCGGTTCAGGACATGTTCGCCAGAGAGTTCCTTGAGCCATATCGGTCAAAGCACGTGTTGTGCCAGTGCCGGTTTGCAACAGTGAACCCCGAAAAAACTATTACTAATTGTAAAAATTTTATTGGCAGTGTGCTGGGTCGTTATTGGGACTGCCCACGTTTGGGTGGTGTATCGCCGTTATTGGGGAAATGGCGTTTGCTGTTTGGGGGGAAACGGATTGACTGTTGATAAAAGTGATTTGCCGGATAAGGCACCCGTTGTCGATGGCTAATTGCGACTTGGATCCAATGCCTGGGTTCTGTATCATCCCGCCGCCATCAGAAAGATGGTCGAAGATGAAGCATTTAAAGGACTTAGTATGAAAAAGCTGTTCAAGGCCACTGTCGCCGTTGCTGTCGTATCCGGCGTTGCCCTGCTGTCGGGCTGCACTGGCCAAGTCTACAACCAGCAGAAAAACTGCTCGTACGACTACCTGTTCCACCCTTCGGTTTCCATCTCCAAGGTCATCGGTGGCTGCGGCCCTATCGATAAACTGCCTCAGCCGCAGTAAGCCTGGTGATCTACAGATCTCGCCGCTAGTGGCCTGATCCGACGCCCCCGGTCATGCAGATGGCCGGGGGTTTTTGTTGCCCGAAAGCTTTTGCGGTGGGCGAAAATCACTGAGACAACCCGTCGCGTTGACCCCCCAGCGGCAATTTGTTTGTGCTGGCATTTCGGTTACAATCGGCGAAACGATTCAGCCTGGTCGGTCAATTCGACAAAAGCCTGAGTCGTTTTCTGGTTCTCTGGCTGCTGAACAATCATTAACAACAAGCCTGCGCTGAAGAACAAGGAACACTCTGGGCCAGCCACAGGTCCACCCTCCGTTCTACTGACTGGAATTGATCAATGTTCAAGAAAGCTGGCAAGACCTTGCTGGGTCTGGCTGTCGCTGCGAGCTTCATGCAAGCGCACGCCGCAGAAACCAAGAAAGTCGATGTGCTGCTGGTCGGCGGCGGCATCATGAGCTCCACCCTGGCCGTGTGGCTGCACGAGCTGGAGCCGAGCTGGTCGATGGAAATGGTCGAGCGCCTGGACGGCGTCGCCGAGGAAAGCTCCAACGGCTGGAACAACGCCGGTACCGGCCACTCCGCGCTGGCCGAGCTGAACTACACCCCGGAAGACAAAGACGGCAACGTCAACATCGCCAAGGCCATCGAAATCAACGAAGCCTTCCAGATCTCCCGCCAGTTCTGGTCGTGGCAGGTTCGCCAGGGCGTGCTGAAGAACCCGCATTCGTTCATCAACACCACCCCGCACATGAGCTTCGTCTGGGGTGATGACAACATCAAGTTCCTCAAGAAGCGTTACGACGCGCTGCAGGCCAGCCCGCTGTTCCGCCCGATGCAGTACTCCGAGGACCACGCGCAGATCGCCAAGTGGGTCCCGCTGATGATGGAAGGCCGTGACCCGAACCAGAAGCTGGCTGTCACCTGGACGCCAATCGGCACCGACGTCAACTTCGGCGAAATCACCCGCCAGTTCGTTGGCCACCTGCAGACCCAGAAAGGCTTCGACCTGAAGCTGTCCAGCGAAGTGCAGGACATCACCCGCAACGAAGACGGCTCCTGGCACGTCGAGTACAAGAACCTCAAGGACGGTACCGAATCGGCCACCGACGCCAAGTTCCTGTTCATCGGTGCTGGCGGCGGCGCACTGAAGCTGCTGCAGAAGTCCGGTATTCCAGAAGCCAAGGAGTACGCAGGCTTCCCGGTGGGCGGTTCGTTCCTGGTGACCGAGAACCCGACCGTGGCCATGCAGCACATGGCCAAGGCCTACGGCATTGCCTCGACCGGCGCGCCACCCATGTCGGTACCGCACCTGGACACCCGCGTGCTGGATGGCAAGCGCGTGATCCTGTTTGGCCCATTCGCCACCTTCTCGACCAAGTTCCTGAAGAACGGCTCGTACCTGGACCTGCTGAGCAGCACCACCACCCACAACGTGTGGCCGATGACCAAGGTCGGTATCGACCAGTACCCGTTGGTCGAGTACCTCGCTGGCCAGCTGATGCTGTCGGATGACGACCGCTTCGAAGCGCTGCGCACCTACTTCCCGAACGCCAAGAAGGAAGACTGGAAACTGTGGCAGGCCGGTCAGCGCGTGCAGATCATCAAGCGTGACGAAGAGAAGGGCGGCGTGCTGAAGCTGGGTACCGAAGTGGTGGCTTCCCAGGACCGCACCATTGCCGGCCTGCTGGGCGCCTCGCCAGGTGCTTCGACTGCTGCGCCAATCATGCTCAACGTGCTGGAAACCGTGTTCAAGGAAAAAGTCGCTACCCCTGAGTGGCAGGCCAAGATCAAGCAGATCGTACCGAGCTACGGTACCAAGCTGAACGATTCGGCAGCGGCTACCCAGAAAGAGTGGAACTACACCGCTGAAGTGCTGCAACTGGAGAAACCGCCGGTGATCGACGAGAGCGTCGGCACCAGCGTTGCGCCGAGCCAACCGGTTGAAAGCAAGCCAGCAAACGACATGGCGCTCTGATCGGGCGGCGATGTGGGTTCGCGAAAGCCACGGGTGACCCCCGTGGCTTTTTTTATGGGCGTTTCGGCAGGTCGCTGTCGACGACGAGGTCCTGCAGCACCTCCGCCAGGTTGAGGTCGATGGCCAATGCCAGGAAACTCACATCACCCTCGGCACTGACGGGAAAGACCTTCGCCTCGGTGGCAGCCCTGAGTACCACCTGATCGCCGTGCATGACGTGTATTTGCGAGCCGTCGGCCAGCTCCAGATTCAAGCTTCCCGAGGTGGCGAAAAGCAGCAGGTCGGTGCATGGGCTCAAGTGCGCGGCCGCATGCAGATGGCGATATTCCGCAATCCAGCCATCGCGCAGGAACGTCTTGCCCAAGGCGTAGGTCAGCGAGCATTCCAGCGACAGGTCAGCCATTTCCTCAATCACCTGGTCACGAGGAACCTTGGGCATCAGGCGGGAAAATTCACTCAGGTTGGTCAGCGTGACTTTCCGGCGTGCAAGGCTCATAACTGCTTCCTTTTCACAACCGCACCTCATGCCAGGAGCGTGATTGCCACATGCCCGGCGACACCGGCACACACACTGTAGATCAGGCTGCGTGACCAGTAGGCGACGATGACCACCGGGATCGCTGCCAGCAGGTCGGCATTCAGGCCCAGCAATGAGCCATCCTTGGCCACCAGCAGGGCGGGTACGGTGATGCTGGCGATGATTGCCACCGGCAAGTATTCAATGACGTCATTGAACAGCTTGGGAGATTTCTCCATCTTCAGCAGAAAGGGTGTCGCACGGGTGAGATAGGTGATGGCAGCCATCAGCATCACCGCTGCGATCAGGTAGTTCTTTTCAGGCATAACCCTGCTCCACAGCCTAAGGCGGTTGCGATGAATACGTTCAAGGGCGACGGTGCGTACATGTTCAACAGGCAGGTGGTGACGATCACCACCAGGGCGATGAGCGCTTTGGTGAGGTTGCTGCACAGCGATATCAGCACGAAGATCATCATTGCCGTCAGGGCATAGTCCAGCTTGAACTGGGAGAACCGGTTCAATGCATCCGAGGCCACCGCGCCAAACACCGCGCCGGCGATCCAGCTGGCATGGCAGTAGGTATTGAACTGCAACAGATAGCCCGCCGAGGTCGGCCTGCCGTTTTCCAGGCGTTGGCTATGAAAGGCAAAGGACTCATCGGTCAGGCCGAAAGCGTACAGCAGCTTCTGTGGCTTGCTGATCGGCAGTTGTGCGCTGCGTTTGGACATGTACATCGCCATCAGCATGTGCCGCGAATTGATCAGCAAGGTCGACAAGGCAATGGTGATCAGCGGCGCGCTGGTGGTCATCAGGGCCAGTGCGGCGAACTGCGCCGCCCCGGCATAGACGAACAGGCACATGGCGGCCGGCAGCCACAAGGGCAGGCCGGCATTGATGCACATGACACCAAACACGAAGCTGACGACGAAATAGCCGGTAATGATCGGCAGGGCGTCGACCAGGCTTTCCTTGCGCGTGGCGGATAGCAGCACCGACGAGGTCACAGGTCGACCTCGCAGGTGATTTCACCACATGTCTGCAGAAAGCCTTGTTTCTGCCAGAAGCTCAGTGCCTGGGTGTTGTCATTCTCAACGAACAGGAACACCCGGCGAATGCCGTGCTGGCGGAAATCACTGAGAATCGAGTTGGCCAATGAAGTGCCGATCCTGCTCTGGCGATAGTCCGGCTCCACGGCCATGTGATTGATGGTGCCTCGTGTGCCCATCAGTCCGCCCGCGACCGCGCCGACGATGGCCCCGGTCTGGTTCTCGGCCACGTAGCAATAGGTGTGCTCGGTGCCGAGCAAACCTTTGAGCAGCCCTTCGTCCTGCCAGTCGCAGAATGAGGTCTCTTCGAAGCGGCGGAAGAAGTCGACGATCTTGCGCGCATGGAAGGGCGTGGCTTTCTTGATGCTCAGGCCATTGATGTGTTCGGCCGGGAACAGTTTTGGCGCCGTGCCGATGCAACTAGTCGATAATGTCATGCTCGCTACCCGGTCGAGAGAAGGAAATGGCAATGATCTGCCGGTAGCCCATTTCGGAATGGCTCGGGTTGATGGCCGGCGTTACATAGTGCTGAAGTTCGCGGTCGAGGAAGTAAGTAGTGTCGAGAATATTCAGGTAGGTGCCGGAATCGATAACATTGGACTGTTTATCGTAAATCTTGCTGGTAGCACCTTCGACATTATGACGGCCCCAGAAGTGCACGCCGCTGAACGGGTAACCGTCACAGTGAATACCTTCAGGTGTGATTTCGATCTGCGCCCCGGGTTTGATCTCGATACGGATCTGATGCACCTGGCACTGCCAGTTGACGGTATGCAGGTCTTCCGGCAATACGGCCTTGTACACGTCGAAATCCAGCCGAATCAGCGCCCGCAGGATCGGTGAGTTGAATACATCGGCGCCGATGTCATCGAAATGACGCGCCATGCCGCCGACGTAGGCGTTGTGGGCCTCGGATTGTTCGTAGGCGCGGTGGCTGAGTTGGTTCAGTTCGCCGGTGACCGGGTTGAAGTCGAAATCACTGTAACGGCGGTAGCGCGTGCCCTTGTCGGCCTGACCGTAATAACGGTCGACGCCCATGGTTTCCCAACTTTTGGAAAACTCGACGAACTCCTTGAAGCCGCCGGTCAAGGCATAATCGCTGCCCATGACATTGACCGTCTTGTTTTGTCGCAGGGCAGTTTCGATGTTTCTGTTCAGTGTCAGCATGGCCATCTCTTCTTATTCAAAAGCTGGCAAAAATCTAACAGTTGGCTTGCGCGGAGAAACTTCACTTTTTTTTCAGGTGCCTCAACCGTTGCTTGCTACCCGGGCCGCGTGCACCATAAGCGGGCAGACAGTGCAAGGCCTTGTGCGTTATCCTGTTGGCCTTTTGTTGCCGGACTGCGTCAGCAAATCGGGGAGGGAGATTGAATGGACATCAAGGTGCTAAAGAACATCGTGAACGTGGCTCGAACGGGGTCGATCACCGATGCGGCCGAACAGGTTCACGTTACGGTCCAGGCCTTGGCCGCTCAGTTGAAAAAGCTCGAGGATCATTGCGGCTTCAAGTTGTTCGACCGCACCAACAAAGGGGTATCGCTGACCCAGGAGGGCGTGGGCATCCTGCCGCACGTTCTGGAAATCGTCCGTTCTTCGGAGCGCATGCAACTGAAGATCAATCAGTTGCGCCAGAGCCGCAATCAGCGGCTGCCTCTGCGCGTTGCCTTGAACAGCACGTTGTCCATGGAAATCAACCAACAGATCATGGGCGGGGTGGTCAGCAAGCTTGCAGGCTACAACCCGATCTTCAGTTGCTCGGAATCGCCCGACAACCTGACAAAGCTGGCCAAGGACGAAGCCGACATGGTGGTGGTGCTGGGCGACAGCGTGCCTGAGAACTACCATTCGCTGCCGCTCAAGGGGTTGCGTATCGAAGTCGTCGCCTCGTCATCCAGTAACGACCGTGCACCTGCCTGCGCGGTGATCAAGCCGTTGCCCGAGTGCCCTTATTCCTCGATCTTTTCCCGCTTCGCCGAGCGCCGGCCCGGCATGCTGGACGCCGCCACCGTGTTCCATTCCGGCAGCGAGATCGTCAGTGTTTCCATGATCAAGAGCTTTGGCGGCGTCGGCGTGCTGTCGCGTGCCGTTGCCGAAGCCAATGACCTGTTCATCTGGCCTGGCTTCTCTGATTTTCTCGATGTGTACCTGGTCATGAAAGAGCCGTGGATCATCGAAGAAGAGTTTCCGCTGTTCTGTGCGGCGCCCACCCCCATACGCAGCTTTGACGCCATCAGCGCCTGACCTTGCCGGCGTGCCGGGGCGGCACGGTAGCGATCAGACCTGCCGCAGAATGCAGTCCAGCAAGCCGGGAAAGCGCTCGGCCAGCATCTCGCTGCGCAGCGAATTCATGTGGGTGGTGCCGACGTTGCGGGTATGCACCAACCCCGCATCACGCAACACGCGAAAATGGTGCGACATGCTCGACTTCGGCCGCCCGCCATCGAGTTCGCCACAGCTGGCCTCGGCCACGCCGGCCAGATGGCGGACGATGCCCAGGCGCACCGGGTCGCTCAGTGCATAGAGCACACGCTCGAGAGTCAGGTCTTCAGAATTGGGGTGTTGGTAGGCTCGCATGGCCGACATGATAACGGGGGTTTCATTAATTGCCATAGTTCGATTATGATCGAACTATCGTATTCAGACGACCCGGAGTTTGCCCATGTCTGCCCTGTTCCAACCCTACACCCTGAAAGATGTCACTTTGCGCAACCGCATCGCCATCCCGCCGATGTGCCAGTACATGGCTGAGGACGGCATGATCAACGACTGGCACCACGTGCACCTGGCCGGCCTCGCCCGTGGCGGTGCAGGCCTGCTGGTAGTGGAGGCCACCGCCGTGGCACCGGAAGGGCGCATCACCCCCGGTTGCGCCGGGATCTGGAGCGACGCCCACGCCCAGGCGTTCGTGCCGGTGGTACAGGCGATCAAGGCGGCAGGCTCGGTGCCGGGTATCCAGATTGCCCACGCCGGGCGCAAGGCCAGCGCCAACCGCCCGTGGGAAGGCGATGACCACATCGCTGCCGACGATGCCCGTGGCTGGGACACTATCGCCCCGTCGGCCATCGCCTTTGGTGCGCACCTGCCGAAAGTCCCGCGCGAAATGACCCTGGACGACATTGCCCGGGTCAAACAGGATTTCGTCGACGCTGCGCGCCGTGCCCGCGACGCTGGCTTCGAGTGGATCGAGCTGCACTTCGCCCACGGCTATCTGGGGCAGAGCTTCTTCTCCGAGCATTCCAACCAGCGTACCGATGCCTACGGTGGCAGCTTCGAAAACCGCAGTCGCTTTCTGTTGGAAACCCTGGCAGCGGTGCGTGAGGTATGGCCGGAGAACCTGCCACTGACCGCTCGCTTTGGTGTGCTGGAGTATGACGGCCGCGATGAGCAGACCCTGGAAGAGTCGATCGAACTGGCGCGCCGGTTCAAGGCTGGCGGGCTGGACCTGCTGAGCGTCAGCGTCGGCTTCACCATTCCCGATACCAACATTCCGTGGGGCCCGGCATTCATGGGGCCGATTGCCGAACGTGTGCGTCGCGAGGCGGGCTTGCCAGTGACTTCGGCGTGGGGCTTTGGCACGCCGCAACTGGCTGAAGAGGCGGTGCAGGCCAAGCAGTTGGACCTGGTATCGGTAGGGCGTGCGCACCTGGCCGATCCGCACTGGGCGTACTTCGCGGCCAAGGAGTTGGGAGTGGACAAGGCCTCCTGGACCTTGCCGGCACCTTATGCACACTGGCTTGAGCGCTATCGCTGAGTCTTGAAGGGGGGCTGCTTTGCAGCCCATTCGCGGGTAAACCCGCTCCCACAAGTACAGCGTAAAGGCTGAAGGCAACGCTGTACCTGTGGGAGCGGGCGCGCCCGCGAAGAGGCCGGTCCAGGCTAGAACCGATCCAACCGGTAAGCCGCTGTCCCACAAGTACAGCGTGAAGGCTGAAGGCAACGCTGTACCTGTGGGAGCGGGCGCGCCCGCGAAGAGGCCGGTCCAGGCTAGAACCGATCCAACCGGTAAGCCGCTGTCTCCGGCCCGGCCGATTGCGCCGCCAACCGCCCCACCCATTCCGCCGTCACCGCCGCCTGGGTCAATCCCAGATGCTGATGCCCGAAGGCAAGCAGCACTCGCCCGTCACACACGCGGTCGATCACCGGCAACGAGTCCGGCAACGAGGGCCTGAAGCCCATCCACGGCGTCGCCCCTTCCGTGCTCAAGTCATGCTGAAACAACCCCTTGCTCAGCCGGTGCAACTGCCACGCCCGCTGCATGCTGGGCGGCGCATCGAGCCCGGCGAACTCCACTGTGCCAGCCAGGCGCAGCCCATCAGCCATGGGCGTCATGATGAACTTGCGCTCCAGCGACGTGACCGCGAACGGCAGCCGCTGCTGTTCTTGCGGCAGCATCAGGTGATAGCCGCGCTCGGTATCCAGCGGTACGCGTTTGCCGGTCAGCGCCACCGTCAATGGCGCTGAATGGGCGCCGCAGCTGAGCAGGACCTGGCGCGCCTTGAACGTCCCCCGGTCACTGGCCAGGTTGACCCCGCCGCTGTGCAGTTGACCTCCCGTAACCCGCGCCTGGACGAAGCGTACGCCGTTGGCCTTGGCGGCCTCGAACAGTGCGCAGACCACCCGGTATGGGTCGATGAAGTGCCCGGTACGCGGGAAGAACAGCCCGCCGAGCAGCGATGGGTTCAACTGCGGCGCGGCCTCGCGCAGGTGATCGGTTGACCACAGGTCCACCTGCACATCCTGCTGCTGCATGCGTGCGCGCAAGGCCTGCAGCGCGACACGTGACTCGGGCCGCTCGAACACCAGCAGCGAGCCGTCCTCCTTGAACAACTCGCTACGCCCGATCGAGCCCAGCAAACGCTGCCAGGCTCCCAGGCTACCTTCGTTCAGTGCGCGGATGCCGGCCACGCTGCGCTGGAACGGCGCCGGGCGCAGGTTCAGCAGCAGGCGGGTGAACCATGGCATGGCCTTGGGCAGGTACTTCCAGTCCAGGCGCAGCGGGCCCATCGGGTCGAGCAGCATGCGCGGCAGGCGCTTGAGGATCGACAGGTCGGCGATCGGGAACACCTGCTCGGTGGCCAGATGCCCGGCGTTGCCGAAGGAGGCACCGTGGCCCGGCGCCTGATGATCGAGCAGCAGCACCCGACGGCCCTGGCGGGCCAGTTGCAGGGCGCAGGCGACGCCGACAATGCCGGCACCCACCACGGCGATATCGTTTTCGGCGGTATCGACCATGCTCAACCTTCCCGTTTGCCGTCGAGCAAACGTCGCAATTGCAGCGGGTTGCCGTGCTTGAGCGCCTGCGGCAGCAGGGCATCGGGGAAGTCCTGGTAGCACACCGGGCGCAGGAAACGCAGGATCGCTGCGGTGCCGACCGAGGTGGTACGGGCATCTGAGGTGGCAGGGAACGGCCCGCCGTGAACCATCGCGTCGCACACCTCGACACCGGTCGGCCAGCCGTTGACCAGGATGCGCCCGGCCTTGCGCTCCAGGGTCGGCAGCAGGGCGCGGGCACTGTCGAGGTCGGCATCGTCCAGATGCAGCGTGGCGGTCAGCTGGCCTTCAAGCTGTTCGGCCACCTGGCGCACCTGCGCGTCGCTGGTGCAGGCCACTACCAGCGAAGCGGCGCCGAACACTTCGGCCTGCAATGCCGGGTCGCCGAGAAACGCTTCGGCCTGGGTCACGAACAGCTGCGCCTGGCACTGGTTCGGCCCTTGTTGCGTCAGGCCGCTGGCGGCAAGCGTAGCGTTGACGTTGCTGGCCAGGGTGTCGACGCCCGCAGCGTATGCGCTGGCAATGCCTGGGGTGAGCATGGTCTGCGCGGCGGCCTGGCGAACCTGCGCGCTGGCCGCCTCGATGAAGCGCTGCAGCGCCGCCCCCTGGCGGGCGATCACCAGCCCAGGGTTGGTGCAGAACTGCCCGGCGCCTTGGGTCAGCGAGGCAACGAAGCCTTGCGCCAGTGCTTCGCCACGGGCTTGCAACGCGGCATCGAAAAGAAATACCGGGTTGATCGAACTCATCTCGGCGTACACCGGAATCGGCTCGGGGCGAGCTTGGGCTGCCTTGCACAGGGCTGTGCCGCCGCTGCGCGACCCGGTGAAGCCGACCGCCTTGATGTGCGGGTCGCTGACCAGGGCGATACCGACTTCATGACCGGCGCCATACAGCAACGAGAACACTCCTTCAGGCAGGCCGCATTGCTTGACGGCACGGGCCACGGCCCGGCCGACCAGTTCGCTGGTGCCGGGGTGCGCGGCGTGGGCCTTGACCACCACCGGGCAGCCGGCGGCCAGGGCCGATGCGGTGTCGCCACCCGCTACCGAGAAGGCCAAGGGGAAGTTGCTGGCGCCAAACACCGCCACCGGGCCCAGCGCCACCTGGCGTTGGCGCAGGTCGGCGCGTGGCAGTGGTTGGCGTTCGGGCAGGGCGTTGTCGACCCGCACATCGAGCCATTCGCCGCTGCGGACCACCCGGGCGAAGGTGCGCAGTTGCGTGCAAGTGCGGCCACGCTCGCCCTGGATGCGCGCCTTGGGCAGGCCGCTTTCGGCCACGGCGCGATCGATCAGGGCATCGCCAATGGCTTCGATTTCACTGGCGATGGTTTCAAGAAAATGTGCGCGTTGTTCCAGCGAGGTTTCGCGGTAGACGTCGAACGCCGCCCAGGCCAGTGCGCAGGCCTGGGCCACGTGTTCGCCGCTTCCGCCGGCGTAGGCGGGTTCGAGGGCCTGGTTGGTGGCCGGGTCGATGGCGTGGATCGCGTCGCGGCTGCCGGGAACGGCGCGCTGGCCGATCAGCAAGTTGCCTGTCAGGGTCATGGGGCCTCCTTCGGAATCAGTTTCTGGATCGGGGGGCGCTTTGCGCCCCTTTCGCGACACAAGGCCGCTCCCACAAAAGACCTGTGTACGCCGGTCAATGTGGGAGCGGCCTTGTGTCGCGAAAGGGCTGCGCAGCAGCCCCAGGGATCAGGCCAGGTTCTGCTCGGCCGACCAGCTGGCGTACCACTTGCGGAACAGCGCGTACTGCTGCTCGGCATAGTTGCGCTGGGCATCGGTGAGCACGTCGGTTTCGTTGAAGTGCAGGCTGTACTCGGTGTCGCCGTTGAGCACCATCAGGTGCTTGTAGTACAGCACCAGGTCGCAGCCTTCATCGAACGACGACAGCACTGCCAGCGCCGCTTCCAGTTCACGCGCCAGGCGGCGGGCCTTGGCGTCGCCTTTGGCGGCCTGCTTGCTCAGGCTCACCAGCTGCAGCACTTCACGCGGCAGGGCGTTGCCGATGCCGGTAATGGCACCGGTGGCGGCGCAGTTGACGAAGCCATGCACGACCTGGGTATCGACACCGACCATCAGGGTCACATCGTCATCCTTCGAGGTGATGTGCTCGGCGGCGTAGCGCAGGTCGGCGCCGCCGCCGAACTCCTTGAAACCAATCAGGTTGGGGAATTCGCGGCGCAGTTCGAAGAACAGGTCGGCGCGGGTGGCGAAGCCGTAGTAGGGGCTGTTGTAGATCACCGCCGGCAGCTTCGGCGCCGCAGCGAGAATGGCCGAGAAGTGGTGTTTCTGGGCGATCAGCGAAGCACCGCGGCTGAGCACGCGAGGGATCACCATCAGGCCGGCGGCACCGACCTTGGCCGCGTGGGCAGCGTGGGACACCGCCTCGCGCGTGTTGACCGCACCGGTGCCGACAATGGTCGGAATACCGGCGGCCACCAGGCGGGCCACGCCTTCCTGGCGCTCGGCTTCGGTCAGCAGTGGCCAGTCACCCATCGAGCCGCAATACACCACGGCGCTCATGCCAGCCTCGATCAGCTCCCGGCCCTTGCGCACCAGGGCGTCGAAGTCCGGCTTGCGCTCGGCGGTGCACGGGGTCATCAGGGCAGGCATGGTGCCGGTGAAGATGTTGTCAGTCATTGTTGTCACTCCTGGCGATATTCGGTTGTTTAGAAAAGCCGGGTCAGATGCCCCAGGCGAATGGATCCTGTTCGTCGATCAGCAGGGTGCTGTCGGCGGTCATGTAGGCGCGGCCGGTGATGAACGGGCGAATGCGTTCGCCGTCGCGCTCGAAGCGGCCGTGGAACTGGCTACCGGTGATGCTGGCCTGGACCCAGGTCTGGCCTTCTTCGAGCTTGCCGTCGGCGGCCAGGCACGCCAGCTTGGCGCTGGTGCCGGTGCCGCAGGGGGAGCGGTCGTAGGCCTTGCCGGGGCACATGACGAAGTTGCGGCTGTCGGCATTGGCGTCGTCGGCGAACAGCTCGACATGGTCGATCAGCGCGCCGTTTTCGCCGGTGATGCCTTGGGCCTCGAGGGCCTTGAGCATGGCCCAGGTGTACTCCGTGAGGGCCTCGCGGTTGTCCAGTTCAATGCGCTGGCCGTGCTCGGACACCAGGAAGAACCAGTTGCCGCCCCAGGCGATATCGCCGCGCACTACGCCATGCCCAGGTACATCCACCGCCACCTGCTGGCGGTAGCGATAGGACGGCACATTGCCGACGGTGACGGCGCCATCGGCGTGCAGGGTGGCGCTGACCTGGCCGACCGGGGTGTCGATCTTGTGCTCGCCGGGTTCGACCAGGCCCAGGTGCTGCAGCGAGGCGACCAGGCCGATGGTGCCGTGGCCACACATGTTCAGGTATCCGGCGTTGTTGAAGAAAATCACCCCGCAGGTGGCATCAGCCGACACCGGTGGGCAGTACAGCGCGCCGACCAGCACATCGTTGCCGCGTGGCTCAAGCAGGCAGGCACGGCGCCATTGATCGTGCAGCTCGCGCAGTTCGTCGCGCTGCTCGGCCATGCTGCGCCCCTGCAACTGCGGGAAGCCTTTCATCACCAGGCGGGTCGGTTCGCCGCCGGTATGCGAGTCGATGACGTGAATCTGTTTCATGGGCTTGTCCATTGCTATGAGGATCAGGAGGCGACGGCGGGCTGGGCGCTGTAGGTTTCAGTGGAGGCTTCGCTTTCGTCTTCGCCTTCCAGGCGTACCAGGTGAGCCGGTACGCCAGTGGCCGCGCCCCAGTAGTAGATGCCTAGGGCGCAGGCGGCCACGGCCACGGTGTCGACTGGGTGGCCGAGCACGCCCAGGCCGCCGAAGCTGCCCAGCCAGGACAGCAGGATGGTCATGGCGTAGAAGCCGATCAGCCAGGCCGAAGAACGCACTTGCTGGGCCAGCGACAGGTGCTGGGTCGGCACGAAGCGGCTGCACAGCAGGTACAGCACGAACATCACGATCTGCAAGGCCAGCAACCAGGACACGGTGTTCCAGCCCGACCAGTAGACGATCAGCGCGGCGATGATGAACGACAGCGGGCCCAGCACGCCCATGCCTTTGACCCGGAACGGGCGCGGCATGTCCGGCGCATTGCGGCGCAAGGCGGCAACGGTGACCGGGGCTACGGCGTAGCTCAGTACCAGCGCGGCAGACACCACGTTGATCAGCGCTTCCCAGGAGGGGAACGGCAGGGTCCAGAACACCGACAGGCCGAAGGTCAGCCACAGCGCCGGGCGCGGGATACCGGACTGGGCATCGATGCGGGTGAAGTACTTGAAGAAGGTGCCGGTCTGCGCCCAGCCATAGACCACGCGCGGGGTGGCGTTCATGTAGATGTTGCCGCAGCCGCTGGGCGAGATCACCGCGTCGGCCACCACCAGGTAGGCCAGCCAGCCCACACCCAGGGCCAAGGCGATGTCACGGTAGGGCAGGGCCAGTTCTTTGGTCACGCCGGCCCAGCCGTTGGCCAGCATCTCGGTCGGCACGCTGCCGAGGAAGGCCAGTTGCAGCAGGGCGTAGATCGCGGTGGACAGCAGCACCGAGAGGATCAGCGCGATGGGAATGGTGCGTTGGGGGTTCTTCACTTCGCTGGCCACCGAGATGATCGGCGTCAGCCCCAGGTAAGCGAAGATGATGCCACCCGCCGATACCGCCATTTCCACGCCGGACAGGCCGAACGGGGCGAAGCCCTGGACCTCGAAGTTCTCCGGCTTGAAGAAGGTGAACAGCACGCCGATCACCAGCAGCGGCACGATGAACTTGAACACGCTGACCAGGTTGTTGGCCTTGGCGAAGGTCTTCACGCTGCGGTAGTTGAGGAAGAAGAACAGCCCCAGCAAGGCGAACTGCACCAGCCAGCCGAGCACCGTGGGGTCGCTGGAACCGGCTTTGGTCAGCCCGGGGAACCAGGCTGCGGCGTATTGGCGCGAGGCGACCACTTCGATGGCGATCAGGCTGGAGAACGCGATCAAGGTGATGAAGCCCATCAGGTAGCCGAGCAGCGGGCCGTGCGAGTACACCGGGTAGCGCACCACGCCACCGGCACGCGGCAGGGCGGCGCCGAGTTCGCAGTAGACGATGCCCAGCAGCAGCACGGCGAAACCGCCGAGGAACCAGGAGAGGATACCGGCCGGGCCGGCGATGGCCGAAACATGGCTGGCGGCGAACAGCCAGCCGGAGCCGAAGATGGCACCGAGGCCGATGAAGGTGAGGTCGAGCAACGACAGCTGTTTCTTGAATTTGCCTGACATGGGTGCGCCTTTTTGTAGGTTTTGGATAGGCAGGTCTGATGTCACGTGATGCGGCTTTCCACGGCCGCGCTGTTGTAGGTCTTGGGCGGCTTGCGTGGGGCATAGAGTGGACCCGAACGGGGCAGGGGTTCTTGATGGTTTTCTGCAGGAGGGATGACGAAATCGGCACAGTTTCAAAAAAGCAGTGGCGGGGTGAAAGTGCCCAGATATAGGCTGAAAGCCATAATGGACAAGGTTTTGTGAAGTGCTCTCAGTTGCAAGCGCCGTCCCTGTAGGAGCGGCCTTGTGTCGCGAAAGGGCCGCATAGCGGCCCCGGCAATTTTGCATGAGGGCGCAGATCCCGGGGCTGCTGCGCAGCCCTTTCGCGACACAAGGCCGCCCCTACAAAAAAGCGTATGCAGACCTGAACGCTATAAGCTGCAGTGAGCCGACAGATGACCGATATCCCCCTGGCAACCCTGTACCAGTCCGTCGACCAGCACCGCCCGACCACCCTAGAAGCGCTGCTGGCGGGTGTCTCTTTGCTGCTACCGATCCTCGACGCCATCCCCAACGCCGCGATCTTCATCAAGGACCCGGCCGCGCGCTATGTGCTGGCCAATACCACCCTGGTCCAGCGCTGCGGTCTCAAGCGCCTGCAGCCGCTGCTGGGCAAGACCAGTGCCGAAGTGTTCCCGGCGCAACTGGGCCCCGGCTACACCGAGCAGGACCGCCGCGTGCTCAAGGATGGGCTGGTGCTGGAAGACCAGCTCGAACTGCACCTGTACGGCAGCCGAGAACCGGGCTGGTGCCTGACCCACAAGCGCCCGCTGCGCAACCCGGCCGGGGAGATCATCGGTTTGGTGGGCATCTCCGTCGACCTGCAGTCAGCCGCCGATACCCACCCCGCCTACCAGCGCCTGGCTGCCGTGGACGAGCACATCCGTCAACATTTCCACCAACCGATCAGCATGAGCGAGTTGACCCGCATCGCCGGGATTTCCGTGGCGCAGCTGGAGCGCTATTGCAAGCGGGTGTTCCACCTCACGCCGCGGCAGATGATCCACAAGGCACGCCTGGAGCACGCCCACCGGTTGCTGCATTCCGATTTGCCGATCACCGAAGTGGCGTTGCGCTGCGGGTATACCGACCACAGCGCGTTCAGCCGTCAGTTCAAGCAACTGACGGGCTTCACGCCGCGGCAGTATCGCCAGGCAACCGCGGATCAGCTAGGTTGAAACAGCAGCTTCGCTTCGGCGAAGCACTGCTCGGCAATCGCCGAACGCGGTTCGCTGCGGCGCAGCAGCAGGCCGACCGGGCTGTGGATGCTGGCGTCGGCGATGGGGATGATGCGCATGTGTTCGCTGAGGTCTTCCAGGCCGCAGCCCAGCGGCATGATCGCGCAGCACACGCCAGTGTTGATGGCCTGCACCAGTTGGAAGGTCGAGTCGCTTTCCAGCACGGCATTGGGTTCAAGGCCGCGGCTGCGCAGGCTCAGGTCCAGTGACTGGCGGTAGTGCATGCCCTTGCTCAGCAGGCCCAGGGGGGTGTCGCCGAGTTCCTCCCAACGCAGGCTGTCGGCGTCGAACTGGAAGTGCTGGGTGTCGAACAGCAGGCCCATGGTGGTGGTACCCAGTTCGATCACTTCGAAGAAGTTGGCGTTGACCTGGTCGAGGTAGCAGATCCCCAGGTCTAGCTGGTTGCGGCTCAGGCCGTCCATGATCTGCTCGGTGCTGTGCGAACTGAGCTGGAATTGCAGCTCGGGGTACTTCTCGCGCAGCGGCAGCAGCAGGTGCATGGGGTTGAAGCTGGCCAGCGGCACGGTGCCCAGGCGCAGGCTGCCGACCACCTGGCCGCGGCAGCTGGCGGCCTCGGCTTGCAGGCCGTCATGGGCGGCGAGCAGGGTGCGGGCCCAGGCCAGGATGCGCTCGCCGGCCTCGGTGAAGCCTTCGAAGCGCTGGCCGCGCTTGACCAGCACCAGGTCCAGTTCGTCCTCCAGGTTGCGCAGGCGCATCGACAGGGTCGGCTGGGTGATATGGCACAGCGCCGCAGCCTGGCCGAAGTGGCGGGTCTGGTCGAGGGCGATGAGGAACTTGAGCTGCTTGATGTCCATGGGAGTGCCTGGCGTCTGGTTGTGCAGACCTTAACCCACGTCTGCGATAGATGTCATTGATCGGCCGGTTCGCCATTTCGATTGGACGCTGTTCTGGCTTGCCTCTAGCGTGACGACAATGCCATTCGAGGAGCTTCACCGTGCGCGTCCAACCCGATGCGGTTTTCGTACCGCTGAATATCGCCGTGCTGACCGTCAGCGACACCCGTACCTATGACAACGACACCTCCGGCCAGCTGCTGGCCAGCCGCTCGGTGGAGGTCGGCCATCGCCTGGTGGCACGCGCGCTGCTCAAGGATGACCTGTACAAGATCCGCGCCCAGGTGGCGAGCTGGATCGCCGACGACGACGTGCAGGTGGTGCTGATCACTGGCGGCACTGGCTTTACCGGGCGTGACAGCACACCGGAGGCAGTACAGTGCCTGCTGGAGCGGACCGTCGATGGCTTTGGCGAACTGTTCCGCGCCTTGTCCATTCTCGATATCGGCAGCTCGACCGTACAGAGCAGGGCGCTGGCGGGGATTGCCAACGGCACCCTGGTGTGCTGCCTGCCCGGCTCGACTGGCGCTTGCCGAACTGCCTGGGAAGGCATCCTGGTGGAGCAACTGGATGCGCGGCACCGGCCCTGTAATTTTGTCAAGCATCTGAAACCTGTCGAAGCCTGCGAAAGCCGCGGTTAGCTGCACCGGCCTCTTCGCGGGCACGCCCGCTCCCACAGGGATCACGCCTTACCTGTGGGAGCGGGCGTGCCCGCGAAGAGGCCATCAGCTCAGTACATAGTCCACCGGCAGCAACACCGGCGGCAGCGGCTCGACCCCCAGAGCCCCCAACACATCCCGCTCCACGGTCCTGACCATGGCATCCATCGGCAGGTCGTTCTCATCGCGCCCGAACGGGTCCTCCAGCTCGTTGCCGATCGCATCCAGGCCAAAAAAGGTGTAGCCGACGATGGTGGTGAACAGCGGCGCCAGCCAGCCCAGCGGCTCGGCCAGGGCGAACGGCAGCAGCAGGCAGAAGATGTAGATGGTACGGTGCAGCAGCAAGGTGTAGGGGAATGGCAGCGGCGAGCCCTTGATCCGCTCACAACTGGCCTGCACCTCGGTCAGCCCGGCCAGGCGCTGCTCCAGCAGGGTGTAGCGCCATTCGCTGATCTGCCCTTGCGCTGCCAGCCGTGAACAGTGCATGCCGATGTCGCGCAGGATGCCATCGCACACGTTGTGCTCGGCCACCTGGGTAGCCTGGTTCAGCCAGGGGCGGGTGGCGTTCACTTCGCTTTCGTTGCGCAACCGAGCATTCAGCCCATGGGCAAAGCCGCACAGGCTGCGCAACAGCTCGGCGCGCAGGTGCTCATCGGCGATCACCACGCTCTCCCGTACGAACGAACGGGTTTCGATGATCAGCCTGCCCCAGGCCTTGCGCCCTTCCCACCAACGGTCATAGCAGGCGTTGTTGCGAAAACTCATGAAGATCGACAGCGACAGGCCAAGCAGGGTGAACGGCGTGGCGCTGACCGGGTAGAAAAACGCCGGGAAGTGCCGCTCGACCAGCACGATCAGCGCAGCCAGCAAGGTGACCATCAGGCAGCGCGGGGCAATGCGCTTGACGATCGAGCCTTTGAGGGTGAACAGCACGCGCAGCACATCGGGGCGGGGGTGGACGATCATGGCAATCCAGAGGCGGCCGATCAGCCGCCGGTCATGTTCATGAAGCGCAGGATCTGCACCTCGCCACCGACTTCGAAATGATGGCGGTAGGGCTTGAGGTGCAGCGAGTCGCGGATGGCCTTCTCCAGCCGCGCCGCATCGCCGGGGTGGGCGCGCAGGACCTGCTTGAGGTCCATCGAGTGTTCGTTGCCCAGGCACAGCAGCAGGCGGCCTTCGACGGTCAGGCGCACACGGTTGCAGGTGGCGCAGAAGTTGTGGCTGTGCGGTGAAATGAAACCGACCCGGGTATGGGCGGCTTCGGCGAGGCGCCAGTAGCGCGCCGGGCCCTGGGAGGACTCGGTGGATTCGATCAGGCTGAAGTGCTCGGCCAGGCGATCGCGCACTTCATCGCTGGAGCAGAACGACTCGCCGCGTTCGTGTTCGTTGATCACCCCCAGTGGCATTTCTTCGATGAAGGTGATGTCCAGCTCGCGGTCGATGGCAAAGCGCACCAGGTCGACCAGTTCGTGGTCGTTGCGGCCCTTGAGCACCACGCAGTTGAGCTTGGTGCGCTGGAAGCCGGCCTGGCGTGCGGCATCGATGCCAGCGATTACCTGATGAAGATCGCCGGTACGGGTCAGCTGCTTGAAGCGCGCGGCGTCGAGGCTGTCGAGGCTGATGTTCAGGCGGGTGAGCCCGGCGTCGAACAGCGGCTGGGCCAGGCGCCCGAGCTGCGAGCCGTTGCTGGTCATGCACAGTTCACGCAGGCCGGGCAGGGCGGCGATGCGCCCACACAGGTCGACGATGCCTTGGCGCACCAGCGGTTCGCCACCGGTCAGGCGGATTTTGCGGGTGCCGAGGGCGACGAAGCGCTCGGCCACCTGGAACAGTTCTTCAAGGCTGAGGATCTGCTGGCGTGGCAGGAACTGCATGTCTTCGGCCATGCAGTACACGCAACGGAAGTCGCAGCGGTCAGTGACCGACATCCGCAGGTAGTCGATTTTCCGGTTGAAGCCGTCGATCAGGGCCCGGCTGTTCTGTTCCACGTTGGCGCTCGAAAGGAAATGGGGGCTACAGGACTCAAGCTATAGCCTGTGGCCAGCCCCGTCAAATCGCTTTCCCTGACCATTTCATCAATGCCCTCTATCACGGCTGCAGGCCCGATTTTTAAAGGGTTGTAACTGCGTCTAGGCCTTCGCGGGCACGCCCGCTCCCACAGGGATTGCGCAGATTTCGAGTGCGGTGATGTA